>NZ_JSYC01000081.1:0-11172 GCF_054823965.1 Gordonia sp. GN26
CTGGTTGATGAACCACATCCGCTGCTGCGCGTACGACAGCGGTACGAGCTCGGGACGCGGATCGATGCGCTGCACCGGCGGCAGCGCGGATTCACGACCCCGGACCGCGGCGACGAGTTCACGCACGCTGGGCGCGTCGAAGACGTCACGCACCGAGACGGCGACCCCGAGTTCGTTGGAGACCCGGGCCGCGATACGTGTGGCCGACAGCGAGCTGCCGCCGAGGTCGAAGAACGAATCGGTGACTCCGACCCGATCGATACCGAGCAGTTCGGCGAAGAGCTTGGCGACGGTCTCCTCGTCGGCGGTCTCCGGCGCCACGTACTCGGCGGCGCCGAGGTCGGGCGCCGGCAGAGCACGACGGTCCACCTTCCCCGACGTGTTCAGCGGCATCGACGCCAACCGGACCCACGTCCCCGGCCGCATGTACTCGGGTAACCGCGCGGCGACGCTCTGGACGACCGCGTCGAGTTCTACGTCTTCGGGCGACAGGTACCCGGCGAGCACCTGGCCACCCGGGGTATCCACGACCGACGCGGCCGCGTGCACCACGCCGGGGGCCGCTGCGATGGCCGCTTCGACCTCGCCGAGCTCCAGTCGCTGACCGCGTAGTTTCACCTGGAAGTCGGTACGGCCGAGGTACTCGATGGCGCCGCTTCGATTCCAGCGAACCAAATCGCCGGTGCGATAGAGGCGTGTTCCGGGATCGCCGAACGGGTTGGCGACGAAACGTTCGGACGTCAGGTCCGATCGCGCCGCATAGCCGCGCGCGACCTGGACGCCGCCCAGATACAGCTCACCCGGGACACCGGCCGGAACCGGGTTCAGGGACGAGTCGAGGATGTAGGTCTGGGTGTGAGGGACGGGGACGCCGATGGGCACGTGCCGATCGCCGCGAACGACCGGCTGGGCGGTGACGTCGATGGCCGCTTCGGTCGGACCGTAGAGGTTGTGGATCTCGAGGTCGGGCAAAGCCGCCAACACTGGTTCGGCCACCGCCGCGGTGAGCGCCTCCCCCGAGGTGAACAGCGTGCGGATGGCGGTGAGTTCTCCGAGCCGGTCGCCGAGTACCTCGGTGAACGCCGACAGCATCGACGGGACGAAATGTACGACCGTCACCGATTCTGCCGCGATGAGGTCGGCGACGTACTCAGGGTCTCCATGGCGACCCGGCTCTGCGATGACCAGGGTGGCGCCGAGACCGATGGGCAGGAACAGTTCCCACACCGACACGTCGAAAGTGATCGGGGTCTTCTGGACGAACACGTCGCCGGCTGTCAGCGAGTACCAGTCACGCATCCAGCGCAGCCGGCTCGCGACCGAGCGGTGCGAGACCGTGACGCCCTTCGGTCGACCGGTCGATCCAGACGTGAAGATCGTGTACGCGGCGGTCTCTCCGCGGACGGGCGAGCGCCGGTCCGCGGCGGTGATCGGCGCCGCTTCGGGTGTGGGGCCGTTGCAGTCGACGACGCGGACCGTAGCCGATCCCTCGTAGCGATTCCGCGCTGCGTCGGACTCCCCCGCGACCAGGACCAGCCGTGCACCAGAGGTGGTGACCATGTAGCGCAGACGTTCGTCGGGCAGCTGCCCGTCGAGAGGCACGTAGTGCCCGCCGGCTTCGGTGATCGCGTGAACGGCGACCAGCAGTTCGACGGATCGCTCGATCTCGACGCCCACCGCGACCTCAGGTCCGACCCCGGCCGCGATGAGCTCACGCGCCAGGTCAGCGACCCGCGCGATGAACTCGTCTCGCGACACGCGGCGACTGCCGAAAACCAGAGCCGGGTTCGACGCGGCCTGTGTCGCAGTGTGAGTCCTGATCAGCTCCGACACGTTTCGCTGACTCTCCTCGTGGTTTTCGGTGTGTGCACCGCCGTGGTCTCCTGTGCGGGCGTCTCGGTGCTTCCAGCTGTGTTCGGCGCCGTCCCTCATCGGAGGTTACCCGTCACGAACTCGAGCAAGGTCTCCTCCGCGGGGCCGTCCGACGCGCCTCGAGACCAACCGAGGACCTCGTCCTGCTCCGCAGGGGTCATCAGCGGAGCCTCCGCCACGAGAACATTCGGCAGCGATGTCAGATGGTCGAGAACCGCGACGAACCGCTCGGCCAACCGTTGTGCGGTCTGGGTGTCGAAGAGGTCGGTGGCGTAGACGAGCCGGACCTCCCCGTCGCCGCTCCGGTTGATCCCGACGGTCACCGTCAGGTCGTACTGCGCGGGCACCACCGGCGACTCGACTGGGGTCACCGTGAGCTCGCCTGCCTCGGCGGGCCCGTCCGAGGGGCCGGCTGCCGTCTGGTCGACGACCGTCACCATCACCTGTGCCAGGGGAGCGAACGCCTGCGTGCGGACCGGCTGGACACGCTCGACGATGGATTCGAAAGGCACGTCGGCGTGCGCGAATGCCTCGAGGTCGACCGAACGCACCTCGTCGAGGAGGTCGGCGAACCGGCCGCGCGGCGCGACGGGTGTCCGCAACACCAGCGTGTTGACGAACATGCCCACCAACGGTTCGAGAGCCTGCTGTCCACGGCCCGCGATCGGGGTGGCGACCGCGATGTCATCGGTTGCCGACAACCGCGACAGCAGCACCGCGAGTGCCGCATGGACAACCATGAACGGGGTCACCCCGCGCTGACGGGCGAGTTCGTCGACCCGCGCGCTCACCTCGGCGGGCAGCGGCACCGTCGCCATCGCACCCCGGTGCGAGGCGACCATCGGTCGCGGGCGGTCGGCCGGCAGCTGCAGGACGTCCGGCGCCCCGGCGAGTTGCCGCTCCCAGTAGTCGAGCTGCCGACCGACCACCGACGTGGGGTCGTCCGGCGAACCGAGAGCATTCCGCTGCCACAACGCGTAGTCGGCGAACTGTACGTCCAGAGGCGCGAACCGCGGAGTGTCGCCGGCCGCACGTGCGAGATACGCGCTGACGATATCGCCGATCAGCGGCCGCATCGACTCGCCATCGCCGACCAGATGATGCAGCACGGCCAGCAGGATGTGCTCGTCGTCGCGCACCTTCAGCAAGCGCACCCGGAACGGCGGTGCTGCAGCGACGTCGAATCCGGAACCAGCGGCGGCCACCAGATCCTCTTCGCCGGAGGCGATCGCCCAATCCGGCTCGGCTGCAGGCGAATCCGCGGCGTGGACCAGCTGGAATGGCTCTCCGTCGACGTCCGGGAAGGTCGTCCGCAGGACTTCGTGACGGGCCACCACGTCGTGCACCGCCGCCTCGAGTGCGGACACGTCCAGGCGACCGGACAGGCGGACGCCGACCGAGATGTTGTAGGTCGGGGCCTCCGGCTCCAACTGGTTGATGAACCAGATCCGCTGCTGCGCGAACGACAACGGAACACGATCCGGACGCGGATCGACCGCGGTGACCGGCGGCAGCGCGGCGGTCTCGAAGCCGCCGATGGTTTCGGCGAGGGCGCGAACGGAACCGGCCTCGAAGACGTCGCGAACCGAGACGGCCACGCCGAGCTGCTCGGACAGCCGCGCCGCGAGCCGCGCCGCGGACAGCGAGTCGCCGCCGAGTTCGAAGAAGCTCGACGTCGCCGAGACTCGACCGGCGTCAATACTCAGGACCGCGGCGACCACGTCGGCAATTGCGGTCTCCGTGCCGGCGGCCGGCGCGACGTACTCGCCCGCTTCGAGGACCGGCTCCGGGAGGGCTCGCTTGTCGAGTTTGCCGACCGGCGTCAAGGGCAACTCATCGATCACGCTGAACGACGACGGCACCATGTACGCCGGCAACCGCCTACCTGCGAAGGCCTTCAGCTCGGACACCTCGACGGTTCCGTCGGCCGGGACGATGTATGCGGCCAGCGCTGTCGTCACCGATCCGCCGACGCCGAGGACCACCGCGGATTCGACGGCGTCGTGCTCGGTGAGCACGGCCTCGATCTCCCCAAGCTCGATGCGCAAACCGCGGAGCTTCACCTGGTCGTCGGAACGGCCGGTGTACTCGAGCGTGAGGCCGCCGGTAGCGGCGTCCGGTGTCCACCGGACCACGTCGCCGGTGCGGTACATCCGTTGCCCGGCTTGGCCGTAAGGGTTGGCGGTGAACCGTTCGGCGGTGAGTCCGGACCGATCGAGGTAGCCGCGGGAGAGCGCTCCCCCGGCCACGTAGAGCTCGCCCGGCATGCCAACGGGCACCGGCCGCAGCCGGTTGTCGAGGACCATCAGGTCCACCCCGCCGATCGGGCCACCGAGTCGGACCGGCTCGCCGGGCTGCATCGCCGCCGAGATCGTGATGCCGATGGTCGTCTCGGTCGGGCCGTACAGGTTGTGCAGCTCCGTCGCCCCGGCCCATCGGTCGACGATCGGCTGCGGCACTGCTTCGCCGCCGGCGGCGATGACGCGAAGACTCGGCACCGCGGCCGGGTCCATGGTCGAGAGCACCGACGGCGTCAGGAACGTGTGCGTCGCACCGTGTTCGGCGATGAACCGTTCCAGTGCTGCTCCGCCGACAGCTTCCGACGGCCGGTATGCGAGGGTGCCCGCGTTGACGGTGGCCAGGAGGTACTCGAGCACCGACGCGTCGAAGCTCGGTGAGGCGAACCCGAGAACCACCGGGTTGTCGCCGGCATTCAGGCGTTCGGATTCCTGGCGGGCGAAGTTCGCCAGCCCCGAGTGGGTGACCGCTACGCCCTTCGGACGGCCGGTCGAACCGGACGTGTAGATGACGTAGGCGAGGTTCGCCGGTGTCACCTCTCCGAGCCGTTCGGCTTCGGTGATCGGTCCGGCGGGCGCGGCGGCGATCTCGGCAGCCACCGTGTCGTCGTCCAGTCGTACCCAGTCGAACTCCCGGGCCGGCAGGTCGCCGGACGCGACGACCGACAACCCGAGCACTGCGCCCGAATCCTCGATCATCGACGCGACGCGCTCGGCCGGATAGTCGGGGTCGATGGGCACGTAGGCGCCACCGGTCTTCGCCACCGCCCAGATCGCGGTCAGCAGTTGAGCCGACCTGCCGATCGCGAGGGCGACGGCCCGCTCGGGTCCCACCTCGCGACCGATCAGCCAGCGGGCCAATCGATCCGAGGCCTCGTCGAGTTCCCGATAGGTCAGTCGCTCACCGGCACCGTCGACGACGGCCACGTTGTCCGGAGCGCGGCGCACCGCGGCCCGGAACAGTTCGGGCAGCGTCACCGGGTCCGTCGCGGGCCCACCGGTCACGGGGGTGAGTTCGACGCCCGCTTCAGCAGGAAGGAGCGGAATCTCGGCACATGTCGCGTCCGGGTGGTCGGCGATGGCCCCGAGCAGCCCGGTCACGACGTCGGCGAAGACCGCGACCTGTTCCGGAGCGAAGGCCGTCGGAAGGTACTTCAGCTTCAGTGCGAGTTCGGCACCGCGACGGGACGCGGAGAGGTTGAGCGGATAGTGCGTGGCATCCGACGTCTTGGCACCGACCAACTTCAGGCCACCCGCGGACGATGCGTCGATGCCGGCGACCGAATCGACGTTCACCGGGAACGACTCGTAGACCGCGAGCGTGTCGAACAGCGTCGGCAGCCCGGTCTGTGCGACCAGCATCGGCAGGCCGATCTGCTGGTGGTCGAGGACCTTCACCTTGTCGTTCTGAACGGTGGTCAGGACGTCGAGGACAGTGGCGTCGGGGTCGACGTCGACGACCGCAGGGATCGTGTTGATGAACATGCCGACCATTGATTCGATGCCCTCGATGTCCGGTGAACGGCCGGACACTGTCTCCGCGAAGGTCACCGTCCTGGTGCCGGTGAGTCGAGAGAGGAAAACCGCCCAGGCGAGCTGGACCACCGTGGCCATCGTGGTCGAGTTGTCCCGCGCGAGTGCTTCGAGGCGCTCGGTGACTTCCACGTCGAGGGCGAACTCGTGGTCACGCGGCGGCGCATCGGCGGAGGGTTCGTGGCCCGGCGCGACCAGGGTCGGCTCGGTCACCGATGCGAGAACCTCGCGCCACGCGGTGATCCCGGCGGTGACGTCGGCGGTGGCCACCGCTCGCGCGTGCTCGGCGAAATCGCGCCCGGTCGCTCCCGGCAACCCACCGGTGAAGGTCTCTCCCGTCGCATAGAGCGACAACAGATCGGCGAGCACGAGAGGGCTCGACCACCCGTCGATCAGCAGATGGTGGTTGGTGACCACGAGCTCGGCGCCCTCTCGATGCTCGACAAGCACCGCGCGGATCAATGGGGGCTCGGCCATGTCGAACGGCTTGGCCTGCTCGGCCGCCAGCACGGCCTCGACGCGACCGTCGAGGGAGTCAGGATCTTCCGCCCGTAGGTCGATCACGCTCCACGGAACGCTCACCTCTGCCGGCACCACCGTGACCGCAGCACCGCTCGGCACCCGGACGAATCCCGACCGGAGAACCCGCTGTCGTGCGAGGAGCTGAGCGAGGGCGGTCTGCAACCGCCCCGAGTCCACCTCGCCGGCCAGCGACAGCACGGTCTGTGTGACGTAGACGTCGATGGCCTCGACATCGCCCGCGACGGTTGAAGCGAGGTCTGCCTGGAAGAAGAGCCCCTGCTGCAGTGGGGTCATCGGCCAGACGTCGGCCCCTGGGTACAGCTCGGCGATCCGGTCCAGATCGTCCTGGGTGACGTCGACCCCGGGCACGTCGGCGCGACTGAGTCCGATTTCCGCGCCGCCGTCGACCAATTCGACGATCGCGCGCAATTCGTCATGCCAGCGTCGGGCAATGTCGGACGCCGCCGTCTCGTCGAGTACATCGGTGGCGTAGGTGACCTTGGCTTCGAGCCGTTTCGCTTCCCGACCGGCCGTACTGATGTTGATCCCGAAGATGCTCGGCGATCGCATCGCACCGGTGATGGTGCTCGGCATGTTCGGCCGATCGGACACTGGCAGGAAATCATCGGGAGCGGTGTCCGTGGCAGGCGCCGTGCCGCCGCCGAAGTAGTTGTACATGATTGTCGGAAGCGGGCGGTCGGCGATGTCGCCGTCCGAGTTGTACCGGAGGATGCCGAATCCCACACCACCTGCGGGACGTGACAATCGCGCATCCTTGGCCGATTTCACCGCGTGGACGACATCGCTTGAGGCGTCGACCGCGAGTGGCGTGATGCTCGTGAACCACCCGACGGTGCGGGACAGATCGATGGCGCCTTCGTCGCCGGCGATGCTCTCGTCCCGGCCGTGCCCCTCGGTCGAGACCGTGACGGGTCCGTCGTCGGTGATGCCGCTGGCGCGTTGCCAGCCGCGGACGGCTCGCGCCAGGGCGCCCAGGAGCACGTCGTCGACACTGCTTCCGAACGCCTGCGGAACCGAGGTCAGAATCGACCCGGCCACGTCGTCGACCACATACATCAGCGAGGACTCGTCGCGCCACCTGTGTAGTGCGCGATCTGCGTTGTCACCGAACGATGTCGGCGTTGCCGGTAGCTGCCGGCGCCAGTAGTCGATCTCGCCTGTGCGCGCGTCGACCTGGTTCGCGAGCAGGTGCGCGATCCGTCGCGCAGACGTCCCTTCGGGACGGAGTTCGATCGGTCGCCCGGATGTGAGCTGCGCCCATGCCGTGACGAGGTCCTCGACGAGGACAGGCCACGAGACTGCATCGACACCGAGGTGATGGATCGCGATGACCAGACGACGGCGGCCCTCGCCGTTTACCACGACGGTTCCGAATAGCGTTCCGGTTTCGGGATCGAGTGCGCCGAGCAATTGCCGATGGGCGTCGACGAGTGCCGGGTCCAGCGGACCCGCGGTGTCGATCTCCCGAACGGTCGGAACCGTGCCCCCGCCGGCGGTCATGGTCCAGTCGTCCCCGACTCGTCTAAGCACTGCGGTGAGCATCGGATGGGCGGCCGCCACGGCCTCAACGACCGTCTGCAGGTCGGACACTGCAGCGGCACTCGGCACGTTGAACACAAGCGACTGCGAGAAGTCGGCGAAGTCGGACGGCTGCTCGGAATGCTCGATCATCCATGAAGTGACCGGCGGGAGCGGCATGTCGCCGAATCCGCCGCCCGGCAGTTCTTCGATGAGCTCGACCGGTCCGCCCGAGGCCGCCGCGGCAGCTGCCATGGCGCGAATCGTCTTCAGCTCGAAGATCTCTCGGGGCGACAGATGGATACCTGCCGCCTTCGCCGCCGACGACAGCTGGATCGACATGATCGAGTCGCCGCCGAGGGAGAAGAACGACTCGGTGACGCTGATCCGCTCGTCGCCCAGCAGGCCGCCGACGATCCGGGCGAGGTTCTCCTCGGCGGGGTTCGCGGGCGCGACGTACTCGGCCGGTTCGGGGGCATGCGGTTCGGGCAGCGCGGTGCGGTCGAGCTTGCCCGCCGGGGTCAGTGGGATCTCATCGATGACGATGGCCTGGGAGGGCACCATGTGCGCCGCCAGGTGCTGAGCCGCCTCGTCGAGGACCGCGGTGCTGTCGATCGTCGCACCCGGTTTCGCGACCAGATAGGCGACGACCTCGGTGTGCTTGCGTCCGCCTCGGGTCGACTCGACGCCGACGACGACCGACTGTGCGACGCCCGGCTGGGCGTCGAGCACGGCCTCGATCTCGCCGAGTTCCACGCGCTGGCCGTTGATCTTGACCTGATGATCGGCGCGGCCGGCGAATTCGAGATTGCCACCCTTGGCCACCCGCACCAGGTCGCCGGTCGCGTACATCCGTGCACCCGGCTCACCGAACGGATCGGCGACGAAACTGACCGCTGTCTGACCAGGACGGCCGAGGTAGCCGCGCGCCAAGCCCGCGGTCGACAGATACAGTTCGCCCACGACGCCCTGCGGCACCTCGTGCAACCGTCCATCGAGGACGCGAACGGTGAAGCCGTCCACCGGCTTTCCGATTGTCACCGGCTTGCCGGCCGTCATACGCGACCGCGTCGCCCACACCGTCGCCTCGGTGGGCCCGTAGCAGTTGAAGATGCGGCGGCCGCGCTCCGACCAACGCTCGACCAGCTCCGGCGGACACGCCTCGCCACCGGTTGCCAGGTTCCGCACGTACTGTGCGCGTTCCGGATCGACCGTCGCCAACACCGACGGCGTGATGATCATGTCGGTGACCTCGTCGCGCTCCAGCACCGTCGCCAGTGCGTCGCCGGCGAAGTCGGCCTGGGGTGCGATCACCAGGGTGTGTCCCGCGGGGATGGCCCAGGCCATCTCGAACATCGACGCGTCGAAGCTCGGCGATGCAACGTGCAGGATCCGGGTATCAGGCTCGTCTTCCGGTGTGCCCGTGGTGATCTTGGCGAGCGAGTTGACGAAGTCGACGATGCCGGTGTGCGAGACACCGACGGCCTTCGGACGACCGGTCGAACCCGACGTGTAGATCAGGTAAGCCAGGTTGGTCAGCCGCACCGATCCATTGCGCTCGGTGTGGGTGATGTCGTCGCCGGACTCGGCTTCAGCCTCGAGGTCTGCGAGATCGACCCATTCGCAGGAGGATTCGCCCAGTCGAGCACGGGTGTCCGTATCGGTGATGCCGACGGTCGCGCCTGAGTCGTCGAGCATGTAGGCGATGCGGTCGGCCGGGTAGGCCGGGTCGACGGGGACATAGGCCGCGCCGCTCTTGATGACGCCCCACGTCGCGAGGACCGAGCCGATCGACCGCTCCATGCCGACCGCGACGACGTCTTCGGGCGAGACCCCGCGAGCAAGCAACGCCCGTGCGATCGCGTTGGTGCGCGTCTCGAACTCGTCGTAGTCCATCTCGGTGCCGTCGCAGATGAGCGCCGGGTGGTCGGGATCGAGGTCGCACTGGGCGAGGACGTCGATGAGCGTCCCCTCCTCGACCTCGCCGCCCCGGCCGACCATCGCGCCGGGTGTGCGAACCGGAGCGGCGGACGCGCGTGCCGGCTCCTCTCGTTCGGCACCCACGATGTCGATGTCGCCGACCGCGATGTCCTGGTTCTCGACGACAGCCGTCAAGACCCGCCGGTACACCGCGGCGAACCGCTCCACGGTGGACTCGTCGAAGAGATCGGTGGCGTAGATGAAGTCCGCGGCCATCGGTGCGCCGGCGCCTCGTGCACGGATCGCCACGGTCAGGTCGAACTTGGCGTCGGCGGTAGCCGGGCCGACCGGCTTGGCTTCGATACCGGCGGCCGCGAGTCCGGCGGTTTCCTCTTCCGCGGCTTCGGTGTAGGTGAACGCGATCTGCGCCAGCGGCTGATATGACGACGAACGTTCGGGTGCCAGCGTCTCGATCAGATCGTCGAACTGGACCTGGTCGTTGGCGAAGGCGTCGAGCACCGTCGTGCGCACACTGCCGAGCAGCTCGCCGACGCTGTCGCCGGGATCTACCTGCGTACGCAACAGCAGGGTGTTGACGAACATCCCGATGAGGTCTTCGAGTGCGGCATCGTTCCGGCCCGCGATCGGGGTCCCGATCACGACGTCGGTGGTCGAGGCGAGTCGGGCCACGGTGGCCGCGAAGGCCGCCTCGGTCACCATGAACGCGGTCATGGAGTTGCTGCGGGCGAGCGTGTCGACGGCGTCCGCGAGGTCGTCGTCGAACTCGACGGTGACCGTCGCGCCCGCCGTGCTGAGCACGGCCGGCCGTGGCCGATCCATCGGCAGGTCGGTCACCGTGGGAAGTCCGGCGAGAGAGCTGCGCCAGTGTGCCAACTGCCCGCCGAGGACGCTCGACTCGTCCGCGGCGTCGCCGAGGACGGCCTGCTGCCACAGGGCGTAGTCGGCGTACTGGACGTCGAGGCCGGGTAGACCGGTCTCGCTGCCCTCCGCCCGTGCCGCGTAGGCGGCCATCAGGTCTCGGGCGAGCACCGGGATGGACTGGCCGTCCATGGCGATGTGATGCGCCGTGATCGCGATGTGCAGACCGGCCTCGTCGCGATGGAAACGTCCGCGGATCGGCAGCTGCGAGCTGACGTCGAAACCTTCTGTGGTCGAACGGATCAGAGCGTCGATCGAATCGGCCTCGTGCCAGTCGAGCCGCTCCCGGGCCGCAGCGACGGGCAGGACTTCCTGCACCGGAGCGGCACCGACGGACGGATACACGGTGCGCAGTACTTCATGACGTGCAACGACGTCGCACACCGAGTCGAACAACAACGTGTCGTCGACGCCCCCGGACAGCGTCAGCGCCATCGGGATGTTGTAAGTGCCCGAACCCGTGTCGAACTGGTTGAGGAACCACATCCGTCGCTGAGCACGCGACAGGGGCAGCCGGTCCGGCCGAGACTCGACACGACTCACCGGCGGC
>NZ_JSYC01000082.1:0-43170 GCF_054823965.1 Gordonia sp. GN26
GGCGACCGGGGTGCCGACGACGATGTCGTCGCCACCGCTGAGGCGGCCGAGAAGCGTTGCGAGCGCGGCATGCAGGACCATGAACAACGATGCGTTCCGCGAGCGTGCGAGTTCCATGAGGCGGTCGTGCAACTGCGCGCCGATCTCTACCGGGACGTGGCCGCCGGACAGGCTCGCGACCGCGGGGCGCGGACGGTCGGTGGGCAGATCCAGGACATCCGGGATCTCTGCCAGCGTCGACCGCCAGTAGTCCAGCTGGGCGTGCATGAGGGACTGCGGATCGTCAGGCTCGCCGAGGACCCGCCGCTGCCACAGGGCGTAGTCGGCGTACTGGACCTCGAGCGGCTCCCAGGCGGGTTCCTGTCCTTCCAGCCGGGCTGCGTAGGCGATCATGACATCGCGGGCCAGCGGCGCCATGGACTGCCCGTCACCCGCGATGTGGTGGACGACGAGGACCAGCAGGAATTCTCCGGCCTGGTCCAACCGACCGCCGGCCGGCTTGCCGGGCTCGTCGATGCGCAGCAGGCCAACGCGAATCGGCACCCTGGTGGTCACGTCGAAACCGCGTCGGACGAACTCGGTCACCACCTCTTCGACCGCGCTCTCGGGCACGTACCGCACCTCGACGGCGGCCGCGACGTGGTCCAGCACCACCTGATGCGGTTCACCGGCGTCGTCGGGGTAGATCGTCCGCAACACCTCGTGCCGGCCGATCACGTCGGCGAGCGCGTCCTCGAGTGCCGCGATGTCGAGGCGTCCGGTCAGCTTCAGCAGGACCGGGATGTTGTAGGCGGGCGACTCCGGCTCCATGCGGTTGAGGAACCACATGCGCTGCTGTGCGAGCGACAGCGGAATCCGCTCCGGTCGTGGGCCGGCGACGAGCGGTGCGCGTTGCCCTTCCTGCAGCGATCCGGCGAGGCCGGCCAGGGCTGAGACGGTGGGCGCCTCGAACAGGGCACGGACCGGGACACGCACTCCCAGCGCCGAACCGACCCGCGCCGCCACCACCGAAGCACTCAGCGAATCGCCACCGAGGGCGAAGAAGTCGTCGTCGGCGCCGACCCGGTCGATCTCCAGGACCTCTTCGAAGGCGGTGGCCACCGCGGACTCCGCGGGGGTCGACGGTGCGCGGAATTCCGTTGCCGCGAACACCGGTTCGGGCAACCGGCCCCGGTCCAGCTTGCCGGTCGGGGTCCGCGGGACCTCGTCGAGGACGACGACCGCGGCCGGGACCATGTATGCGGGCAGGCTCTGCGAGAGGAAATCCCGCAGTTCGTTGCCGGACAGTTCCTCGCCCGGCGCGGCCACCACATAGGACACCAGCATCTGCGGCATCCCGTTGTCACTGCGGGCGATGGTGACCGCGTAGGCGATGTCGGACCGGCCACCGAGGGCCGCGTCGATCTCCCCGATCTCGATGCGGGTGCCGCGGATCTTGACCTGGAAGTCGTTGCGTCCCAGATACTCCAGTTGATTGTCGGCGGCCCGCCGGACCAGGTCGCCGGTGCGGTACATCCGCTCACCGGCGTCGCCGAACGGGCACGGAACGAACCGGGCCGCGGTCGTCGTCGGCTTCCCGACGTAGCCGTCGGCCAGTCCGGGCCCGAAGAGGTAGAGCTCGCCGACGACGCCCTGGGGCACCGGGCGCATCCACGTGTCGAGCACGACTCCGGCGACCGGTCCGATCGTGCGGCCGATGGTCACCGGGCCGTGCGGATCGAGCGGTTCGCTCGCGGTGGCCCAGACGGTGATCTCGGTGGGGCCGTAGATGTTGATCATCTTGCGTCCCGGCGCCCACCGCGCGACCAGCTCCGGGCCGACGGCCTCACCGGCGGGAGCGAGCACGCGCAGCGTGTCGAGATCCGCCTCCGGCACGGTCGACAGTGCCGACGGGGTCACCACCGCGTGCGTCACGTGTTCGCGTCGGATCAGTTCGGCCAGTTCGGGACCGCCGTAGACGTCGGGTGGTGAGACCACCAGGCGGCCGCCTGCACCATGGGCCATCAGGAGCTCGAACACCGAGGCGTCGAAGCTCGGCGAGGCCACCTGGAGAACGCTCGCGGTGTCGTCGGCGAAGAGGACGCGGTGCTGCGCCTCGACGAGACGCGCGAGGCCGCGGTGGCTCACGATCACGCCCTTGGGCATGCCGGTCGAACCGGACGTGTAGATGACGTAGGCCGTCTGACCGATCCGGATCGGACCACCGCGCTCGGCGTCGGTGATCGGTGCGTCCGATTCGGCGTCGAGCAGGCACGGGTGCCGTTCGTCGTCGAGTTCGAGCCACTCGATGCCGGGGGGCACGCCGGGACCGTCCAGGGTAGCGGTCCCGGCGTGCGTGAGACCCAGCCTGACATCGGCATCGGAGAGCAGGTATCCGATCCGTTCAGCAGGCAGGGTCGGGTCCACCGGCAGGAATGCCGCGCCCGTCTTGGCCACCGCCCAGATGGCGACGACCGCGTCGAGCGATCTCGGCAACACACAGGCGACCACATCTTGTGATCCGACTCCCCGGCGCAGGAGGAGTCTGGCCATTCGGTTCGACCGCTCGTCGAGCCAGCGGTACGACACCGACGCGCCGCACGTCACCGCGATGGCGTTCGGGTGGCGGGCAACGGAAGCGGCGAGGATGTCGGGCAGTGTCGCGGGCCGGAGGGTCCGCGGTGACGCGGGCAGATCCAGTTCGCCGCCGCCGTGCGCGAGCACGCCCACCCGGGTGTCCGGGTCGTCGGCGATCCGGGCCAGGCACTCGACGAAGAGGTCGAGGATCTCCCGTGCCCGGGTGGGGTCGAAGTCGCCGCGGCGGAAGCGCAACGTGATCGACAGCCCTGGTTCTCCGTCTCCGACATCGTTCTTCGGTGCGACGACGAGACTCAGCGGATACGGCGTGGCATCGACGCCGGTGATCCCGTCGACGCGGAGTCCCGCCGAGGACACGAGCTCCTGGAGGGTCGACTCGCGCAGCGGGAAGGACTGGAAGGCCAGCGCGGTGTCGAACATCTCCGACAGACCCACCGCCCGGTGGATGGCCGGGAGGCCCACGTAGTGATGGTCGAGCAGTTCGGCGTTGCTGTCCTGCGCACCGATCAGCAGGTCGCGCAGTGACGCCGTGGGATCGAGGCGGACCCGGACCGGGACGGTGTTCAGGAACATCCCGAGGGCGCGCTCGACACCCGGCAGTTCCGGCGGTCGCCCGGCGACGGCCGAGCCGAGGATCACGTCGGTCTCGCCGGTGAGCACGCGCAGGACGAGTGCCCATGCCGTCGACACCGCGGTGCCGACGGTGACCGCGGAATCGGCTGCGACGGAACGCAACCGCAGATACTCCTGGGCCGGCAGCTCTGCACCGACCTCACCGGCCAGGTCGCCCGACATCGCCGGATCACGCCGGCTGACGCGGGTGGCCCCGTCGACGTCGGCGTAGGCCCGTGTCCATGCGGCGAGGGACGCCTCCTGGTCCTGCTGCGCCAGCCAGCGCAGGTAGTCGCGGTACGACGGTGCGGACCCGGCGTGCTCGATCCGCTCCGGTTCGCCGTAGAACTCGAGGAGTTCGCCGATGAGCAGCGGCATCGACCAGCCGTCGAGGATGACGTGGTGGTTGGTGATGTGCAGTTCAAATGCATCGGCGGCGAGGCGGATGAGGGTGAACCGGATGAGCGACGGGATGCTGAGGTCGAAGCCTGCCTCCGCGTCCTGGACCGCGATGCGCTCGGCGTCCTCCCGGGCGCGGTCGGCGTCCCGCTCGGACAGGTCGATCTCGCGGAAGGCGACCTCGGCGTGGCCGACCACGACCTGGCGCGGGCCACGAGAGGTCTCGACGAAACCTGTACGCAGGATGTCGTGCCGATCGACCAGCGCCTGCGCGGCACGACGCAGCCGTGCCCCGTCGAGATGTCCGGACAACCGGATCGTCGACTGCACGGTGTAGTTGTCCGCCGTGTCGGGGTCGAGCGTGGAGTGGAAGTGGATGCCGGACTGCGTCGGCGACAGCGGCCAGATCTCGGTCAGCTCCGGGTATCGATGACGGAGGTTCTCCGCATCGGAGTCGCACACGTCGGCGAAGTCGTCGGCGGAGAGCACCTCGTGATCGTCGAGGCGGGACTCGACCGCAGCGCCCGGCCGGACGACGTCGTCGTGCCCGGCGCCGTCCGGATCCACGAGAGCTGCCAGCGCGGCGACCGTCTTCGCCTCGAAGACCTGACGACCGGTGATGTTCAGTCCGGCCGCCTTGGCCAGGGCCACCAGTTGCATCGAGACGATGGAGTCGCCGCCGAGGGCGAAGAAGTTGTCGTCGGCGGTCACCGTCTCGAGGTTCAGGGCCTCGGCGAACAGTTGCGCGATGAGCTTCTCGGTCGGTGTCGAGGGCGCGCGACCGCCGGCACTCTCGGCGCGGAAGTCCCACGCGGGGAGTGCCTTCCGGTCGACCTTGCCGGTGCGGGTCACCGGCATCGCCGGCAGCTCGAGAATGGCGGTCGGAACCATGTAGCGCGGCAGCGATTCCGCGAGATCGGCCCGTAGCGCGGAGACGTCGAGCTGCTCCCCCGGCGTGCCGACGACGTAGGACACGATGACCGGCTGTCCGGTCGGTCCCGGCTGGACCAGGGTGACGGCCTGCGCCACGGCGTCGTGCCGTGCGAGGTGGGCGTCGATGTCCCCGGTCTCGATCCGCAGACCGTGGATCTTGACCTGCTGGTCGTTGCGTCCCAGGTAGTCCAGTTCGAGTCCGTCGCGTCCGCGAATCCATCGCACCTGATCACCGGTGCGGTAGATGCGTTCACCGCTCGCCGACCGCGGGTCGGCGACGAACCGGGAGGCGGTGAGGCCGGGCCGGTCGAAGTACCCGCGGGCCAGACCCGGTCCGCCCAGGTAGAGTTCGCCGGCCACGCCGACCGGGACCGGACGCAGCCACGCGTCGAGCACCACCGCGGACACTCCGCGGACCGGTTCGCCGATGGTCACCGGCTCCCCGGGCTGCAGGTCGTCGGCCGCGGTGCCCCAGATGGTGGTCTCGGTGGGTCCGTAGTGGTTCATCAACCGGCGGCCGGGTGCCCAGCGGTTCACGATGTCCGCGCCGGTGGCCTCGCCGACCACCGCGATCGTCGCCAGCGACGGCACCCGTGCGGGGTCCATCGTGTTGAGCGCGGTCGGCGTGATGATCGCGTGCGAAACCTGTTCCGCGCGAACCAGTTCCTCGAGGTCGACGCCACCGTAGACATCCTGGGGGGCGACCACGAGGCAGGCCCCGTTGCCATGGGCGAGCAGGACCTCGGAGACACAGGCGTCGAAGCCCGGGGAGGCCACCTGCAGGACTGCCGAACCCGACTGCACACCGAAGTACTCGGCCAGTGCGGTGACCCGGTCTCGCAGCCCCCGATGGGCGATGTGGACCGCCTTCGGCCGTCCGGTCGACCCGGAGGTGAAGATCAGGTACGCACTGCTGTCGGCCTCCACCGGGGTCGTCGGCCGGTCCGCCGTCGCCCCTTCGTCATCCGACCGGCCGGCGGCGTCGAGGACGAGCCAGTCGACGGAATCCGGCAGGTTCTTCGTGACCTCCTCGACCGTCACCCCGAGCGCGCACCGCGAGTCGGCCAGCAGCTCGGCCAGCCGGTAGGCGGGGTTGCCCGGATCGAGGGCGACGAATGCCGCACCCGACTTCGCGATCGCCCACATCGCGACGATGAGTTCGACCGACCGCGGGACGGCCAGCGCGACGAAGCGCTCGGGACCGGCGCCACGACGGACGAGTTCACCGGCGACACGATCGGCCCGTTCGTCGAGCTCACGGAAGGTCAGGGTGTCCCCGCCCGACCGCACGGCGGGGGCGTCCGGATACCGGCGTGCGGTGTCGGACAGGATGCCCCGGAGCGTCCGCGGTGTCATGGCCGGCGGACCCTCGACGCGAGCCAGTTCCGCCCATTCGGTGTCCCAGCACGGGGCGACCGTCGCGACCTTCCGGCCCGGGTCCGCCGCGATCTGACCCAGCAGCATCGCGAAGCGCTCGAGCAGCAGTCCGGCGGACTGAGCGTCGAGACGATCGGAGGCGTACTTCAGGATCAGCTCGTAGTGTCCCGGCTCGCTTCCGGCCCGCGAGGGCCGCGGCGGCGTGACCTGAAGGCTGACCGGATACGGCGTCGCATCGTGGGCGACGATGCCCTTCCACTGCAGCCCGGCATCCGCGAGCGCACCCGCCACACCCTCCGCGTCGATGGGATAGGACTCCAGAACCGTTGCGGTGTCGAAGATGTCGGCCATCCTCGCGGCCCGCTGGAGTTCGGCGAGACCGATGTTGCGGTGGTCGAGCATGGCGGCCTGCTCCGCCTGTGCCCGCGTGAGCAGCTCGGTGACGGTCTCGTCGGGATCGAGCCGGACCCGCACCGGCAGGGTGTTGATGAACAGACCGATCATCCGCTCGATCCCCGCGATGTGCGCCGGGCGATCGGAGACCGTGTTGCCGAACACCACGTCCGACCGGCCGGTCATGGTGGAGAGCAGCAGCGCCCAGGCCACCTGGATGGCGGTGTTGGGGGTGACGCCGTGGGCGCGACCGAGTCCGAGGACCGCGTCGGTGGTCGCGGCGTCGAGATCGAGGTCGACCTGTGCGACCTCGGCGGTGGCGACCCGCTCCGGGTTGCCGGTGAGCCGGGTCGGGCTCTCGATGTCGGCCAGCATCTCCTCCCAGGCCTCGACCGTCGCGTCGTGGTCCTGGGAATCCAGCCACTGCAGGTAGTCCCGGAAGGACCGCGGTGTGGGCAGCCCGGCCGCGGCGCCGTCCGTCGAGTCGGTGATGTAGAGCGCCAGCAGCTCCTGGACGACCAGCGGCATCGACCAGCCGTCGAGCACGATGTGGTGGTTGGTCAGCAGGAGCATGAACTCGTCGTCGTCGACGCGGATGAGGTGGAACCGCATCAGCGGCGGCCGCGTCAGGTCGAAGGGGGTCGCCGACTCGGTGATCAGCCGGCGCAACTCGCGGTGCCGCTCCTCGGGATCGGCGATGCCGGTCAGGTCGGAGTCCGTCCAGTCGACGGCCACGTCACGCAGCAAGAGCTGACGCGGACCGGCCGCGGTCTCCACGAACGCGACCCGCAGGCTGTCGTGACGGTCGATGAGCGCCTGTGCGGCGCGCCGCATCCGCTCCGCTCGCAGCGATCCGCCGAGGGTCAGTTCGGCCTGCACGACGTAGCCGTCGGCGCCGCTGACACCGCCCGCGGCGTTGGTGTCGATGCCGTCGTAGGTGGCGTGGAACAGGAGTCCGGCCTGCAGTGCCGTCAGCGGCCAGACGTCGACCATCGACGGGTGATCGCGCAGCCAACCGTCGATCTCGTCCTGCGTGGTCTGCACGAGCGGGAAGTCCGACGGGGTGTACCCGCCGGCGTCGTCGGCCCGGGCATGGCGGGCGAGCGCCTCGAGGGCCTGCACCCACAGCTGCGACAGTTCTTCGACCTCGCCGCTGTCGAGCACCAGCGAGGCGAACTCCCACACCGCGTCGAGTTCGAGTCCGTCCGGACCCGGCTCGGCGATCGCGTTGATGTCCAGGACGGCCGGGAGGGCCATCCACGGGTCGGCGGTGCCGGCCAGCGCGTCGAACTCACGCGACGGCGTCCACGGTCCGAAGACGTCGCGGGTACCCGCGCGGCCCAGGTAGTTGAAGCTGATCTGCGGTTCGGGACGGTTCTGGAGTTCGTTGCAGCCGACCGGGTCCAGGTGCCGGACCATGCCGTAGCCGATGCCGTTGTCGGGCACCGCGCGCAGGAACTCCTTGACCCGCTTGATCGCCGTACCGGCGGCCGCCCCGCCGGCGAAGGCGTCGTCGAGGTCGATGTCGTCGAGGTCCAGCCGGACGGGGAACCGAGAGGTGAACCAGCCGACCGTGGCGGTCAGATCGGCGCCGGGGACGGCCGACTCCTCGCGGCCGTGTCCTTCGAGCGCGATCAGTTCGCCGCCCGGAGCCTCGCCGTGGAGCGACCGCCAGCGGGCGAGCGCGAGTCCCAGGGCCGCGAGCAGCGGGTCGTTGGGGCTGCCGTGGAACCGGCCGGGGATGGTCGTGACGATGGTCTCGGTGACGTCGGCGGGGATGCGCATGCGCACGCGTCCCGCGGTGGCGGTGATGTCCCGGTCGGGGTCGAGTGCACGTGTGCCGAGCGGACGGTCGCCGGCTGCGAGGGTGTTCGACCAGAGGTCGAGCTCGGCGGCGGTACGGCCGGAGGACCGCTCGACCAGGCCGTGGACCCAGCGGCGCACGGAGGTCGTGGGCGTGCTGAGCTGCGGGTCACCGCCGGCGGCGATCTGACCGTGGGCGACCGCGAGGTCACTCAGCAGGATGCGCCAGGACACGCCGTCGACGGCGAGGTGGTGGATGACCAGCCACAGCAGATCCGGCTTCGTGCCATTGCGGTCCCGCAGCCAGACGAAGCGCGTGAGCAGCCCGGAGCGCGGGTCCAGCAGATCGGCGGCCGCCTGCAGTTGCTGATCGATCTCGTCGGCGTCGCGACGTTCGAGCCACACCTCGGTCAACGTCTCCTCGACGTCGACCGAACCGTGCTCCCGGACCTCGACGAAGCCCTCGCCCGCGTGGTCGTCGCGCAGGACCGCGCGCAGGATGTCGTGGCGGTCGACGAGCGCGCCCAGGGCGCGCACGAGGTCGGCGCGGCGGAGGTCGTCGGGGAGCTCGATCAGCGCGGCCTGCGCGAAGCGGTCGATGTGGCCCCGCTCGAGCATCGCGTGCATGATCGGCGCCAGCGGGAACGAACCCACGCCGGCGCCGGGGAGCTCGTGCAGCGTGTCGTCGGTCGACGCCTCGGTCGCCCGGACCGCGAGAGCCGCGACGGTCTTGCACTCGAACACGTCCTGGGTCGAGAACGCCAGTCCGGCGGCCTTGGCCCGGCCCACGAGTTCGATCGAGGAGATGCTGTCGCCGCCGAGGACGAAGAAGCTGTCGTCGGCACCGACCTCGTCGACACCGAGGACCTCGGAGAACAGCTGCGCCAGCCGGTATTCCGCGGGCGTCGACGGCGGCCGTCCGGTGCGGGCGGCCGCGAAGACCGGAGCGGGCAACGCCTTGCGGTCGACCTTGCCGAACGCGTTGAGCGGCAACGCGTCGAGCGTGGTGATCACCGCCGGGACCATGTGCGGCGGGAGCGATTCGCGGGCGAACCGGCCCAGCTCGGGCACATCGATCCGATGGTCGCGGACCGGCGACACGTAGGAGGCGAGAACGGTCGCGCCGGCGTTGTTGCGGACCGGCACCGTGATCGACGCCTCGACGTCGGGGTGGCCGATGAGAGCCGCGTCGATCTCGCCGGGCTCGATCCGGTAGCCACGGATCTTCAGCTGGAAGTCGGTGCGACCCAGCAGTTCCAGCGACAGTGCGGAGGGCTTCCCCACCCAGCGCGCGAGATCGCCGGTGCGGTACATCCGCTCACCGGGTTCACCGTGGGGGTTGGCGACGAACCGGCCGGCGGTCTGGCCGAACAGGTTCGCGTAACCGCGTGCGAGACCCGGCCCCGCCAGATACAGCTCCCCCGCGGTACCGATCGGGACCGGCTGCAGTGCAGGGTCGAGGATCATCATCGACGCACCGCGTACCGGCCGGCCGACGGTCAGGTCCTCGGCGGGGTCGATGACACCGCTGGCCGCGGTGATTGTCGCCTCGGTGGGTCCGTACTCGTTGATCATCCGCGCACACCGCGTCCAGCGTTCGACGATGCGCGGCGCGGTCTTGTCACCGCCGACCATGACCGCCCGCAGGTCGGTCAGGGCTTCCGGCTCGACGGTCGCCAGCATCGCCGGTGTCAGCGTCAGGTGGGTGACACCCTCGTCGGCCAGCAATCGGGTGAGCCGCTCCCCGCCGATCACGTCCGGCGGCACGACGATCAGTGCGGAACCGTTCGCGAAGCAGGTCAGCAGCTGTTCCATCGACGCATCGAAGCTCGGTGAAAGAGCGTAGGACACCCGTGATCCCGAGTCGAGACCATAGACCTCGGACCGATCGGAGATGAGGTTCGCGAGCCCGTTGTGCGTGACCTGGACGCCCTTCGGGACACCGGTCGAACCCGAGGTGTAGGTCATGTACGCGACGTTGTCCGCACGCAGCGGGCGGATGCGGTCGCGGTCGGTGATCACCTCGTCCGGGGCGAGGGCGGCCCCCTCCCCGAGACCGCCCTCGCCGTCGACGAGCACCGTGGGCATCGACTCCGGGAGTCGGTCGGTGAACTCGTCGGCTGTGATCGCCACGTCGGCGCCGCTGTCGGCGACGATGTGCTCGATACGCTTGCGTGGGTAGTCCGGGTCCACCTGGACGATGGCAGCCCCGGACTTCGCAACCGCCCACGCGGCGGTGACGGACTCGGCGGACCGTCTGAGAAGAATCGCGACCGACGTGTCGGGCCCGCAGCCCATGTCGATCAGGCGGCGTGCCATCCGCGACGAGACGCCGTCGAGTTCCCGGTACGTCAGCCGGCGACCGGCCGACGAGATCGCGACGCGGTCGCCATGACGGGCCACACTGTCGGCGAGGATGTCCGGGAGAAGTCGCGGCGCAACACCTTCCGAACCGTGTACGGGCAGGAGAGCCCTCCGCTCGTCCTCGTCGAGCAGCTCGAGCAGACCCACCTGATCGTCCGAGCCGCCTACCAGGAACTCGTGCAGGAACATCAGGAACCGACGGTGATGATCGGCGAGCTCGGCGGGCGTGTAGACGTTCGGGTTGCCCTGGAAGTCGATGTGCGTGCTGTCGTGTCCCGCACCGGGATAGATGTTGACGAACAGGTCGGAGGTCGGGCCGGATGTCAGCACGTGCAGGCGACCCGCCACGTCGCCGAACACGACCTCGCTGTCGATCATCATCAGGTTCACGGCCGGACCGAACGACGACGCCTCGTCGCGCGCGATCCCCATGTCGCGGAAGATGTCCTCCTGGCGGTAGCGCTGCCGCCGGAGGGCACTCAACAGCTCACCCTTCACCGCGGTGACGACCTCGTCGAGCGTGCGGCCCGCGACCGGGACGCGCAGCGGCACGACGTTCGCCACCATGCCGCCGGAGCGGCGCAGAACTGCCGAGTGCCGGCCCGAGACCGGCAGGCTCAGGAGGACTTCCGGGCTCCCGGTCATCCGGGCGAGGTAGACGGCGAAGGCCGCGACGATCACCGGGGTGACACCGCCGTCGTGCGACGCGTCGTCGAGCAGACGCGCGGTCTCCTCCGGCAGCGGCGTGGACACGAGCGTCGGGTGCAGCGTGGGCTTGCCGAGCCGGCCGGCGAGACTGACCACCGGAGGGGCGCCTTCGAGGTGTTCGCTCCAGTACTTCCGGTCGTTCTCGTAGCGGGTCGACCCGGGGTAGGACGCGTCCTGCTCGATGATGTCGGCGAGATCGCTTGCCTTGCAGGGTGGTGGCTCTTCACCGCGGATTCCGGCGTTGTACCGCTCGGTGATCCGCCGGACCATCGTGACCGCACCGAATCCGTCGAGCGCGATGTGGTGGGCGCGCAGATACCAGAGGTAGTGGTTCGTCCCGACCCGATAGACGACGCTCGTCATGAGGTGGTCGACGAGAAGGTCCAGCGGCCGCGAATAGTCCTCGGTCATCAGGCGATGCGCGGTCCCGATCGGGTCGGGATCCTCACGCAGGTCCACGGTGTACACCGGGGCGCCGTACGCCTCGTCGACGTACTGCCGCGGCTCGCCGTCGACCTCGATCAGCCGCAGGTATCCGGAACCGAACTCTCTTCCGGTCGCCCGTGCGGCGTCCTCGAGCACGTCGGTGTCGAGGTCGCCCTCGATCTCGACATACTGCGCCACCGAGATCGGCAGGTCACCTGCCACGTGCTGCGCGAACCAGATGCCCCGCTGCGCCGCGGACAGCGGCAACGTGCCGACCCGTGACCGAGAACCCGACTGGTCGTCGAAGGTTGACTCGAAATTTCTCTCTGAGATGGTCACGCGGCCTCCCCATGCGTCCTCATCGACTGCGTCCACCGGGCCTGGGGGCATAACCCGGACGGAATCGTCAGACCACAAATTGCTCGTCTCGCGCCTGAAGCGAGAATGGGCAATGCAGCCCCCCTGGATAGTTGTCGCCCCGCCGACAAGAACTGACCGTACTCTCGCGAAACTTTCCGCCACAACGATTTCCGAGAAGCTAGATCAGTCGTACGACCCCGGAGAGAAAGGTCTCGGAATGATGACATTCGGCAATTGGTCCGATCGGATGACATTCGTCGGACCGAGTGTTTTTCCCGAATATCTCTGCATCTCGCGTGCTACCGAAGCAGATTCGGATCCAGATTCACATCCGCCCCGGTATGGTGCCGAATCTGTATGCACCGGTACACTTTTCGGTACATTCACGAACCAGGATAAGTCTCTCAAATCGCCCATAGTACCCAAACCGCGATTTAATTAGATTGAGTAGCTAATGGGTATGGAGAATCCAGCTAACGGCGCCGTGACCTTTTCGAGATTCGAGCTACACCTTCATTCCCGAACGGCCCAGATGGTCTCGATTCGGGGGTTGTCGTTCCAGGAAACGACAAAGCATCAAGAGATCCTCTCGAGATGGCAAACACATTGTTTCGTTGCCGCGGAGGCCATTTGTCACTTTCGTAGGGACCTTTGTCACTCGGAAGGGGACGTTGGTCACGGGCACCACTGCGCGTCGAGTTGATTCCGCCGGCGCGGATTCCGCCCGCGTCGTCGTCGGATCGGTTCCGCGGACCGTCCTTCTCCTGCCCCGCCGGGACCGGTCCGGACGGCATCACCCGCGGGCGGTGATGGCTGGCGCGCCGTCGATCGGTGACGCGACAACCCGATTAGGGTGTGTTCATGGCAGGGCGCAGCATGGACTTCGATCCCATCGCCGAGGCACGGGACAACTGGACCGAGGCCGGGTGGGGCGACGTCGCCGACGGCATGGTCGCGGTGACCTCGGTGATGCGTGCCCATCAGATCCTGCTGGCCCGCGTCGAGGCCACGTTGCGCCCCTTCGATCTGAGCTTCTCCCGATTCGAACTTCTCCGGCTGCTCGCGTTCTCGCGCCAGGGCGCACTCCCGATCACCAAGGCGAGCGACCGACTCCAGGTCCACGTCACCAGCGTCACCCACGCGATCCGTCGCCTCGAGGAGGGCGGCCTCGTCCGCCGCGTCCCCCACCCCACCGACGGTCGCACCACCCTCGTCGAGATCACCGACCTAGGCCGCTCCACCGTCGAAGACGCCACCAAGACCCTCAACGAGAAGGTCTTCGCCGACGTCGGCATGACCGACGACGAGATGGCCGGCCTCGTCGGGGCCATCCAGTCACTGCGGAAGCACAACGGCGACTTCTGAGTCCGATCCGTTGCGGTTTGTCGCGGAAAGCGGGACAAAACGCAACGTCGTCACGACGCGGCTCGCAGTAGAGCACTCCGAACCGCCTCGACGACGTGCTCTGGCCGTTCGGTCAGGTCCGCCCATGTGAAGTTCAGGACTGTCCACCCGTCGGCCACGAGCGCATTGCGCTTGGTCCGGTCCCGCTGGAATGTGTCGGCGTCGCGGTGGAAGGCGAAGCCGTCGATCTCGACGGCGAGCCTGGACCGGAGGAACACGAAGTCGAGCAGGTACCCGCACACCGGGACATTGGCCGTCCAGCCGTCGATGTCCGCGTCGCGAAACAGCAGTGCGGTTCGCCGTTCTGCCTCGGATCTCGTTCCGTCCTCGAGTTGATCCAGATACCGGGACACCGGCCCCGCTCCCCGTCGGTTTGGGTACCGCTCATGTGCGGACCGGAGGTCCGCGAGCGTCAGGTCCTTGGAGAGCAGCGCTGAATCGAGGACGCCGATGCCGAGAACACCTGCCGCGTCCAGAACGGACAGTGCGGGCGTGGTGATGCGGAGGTCGTCGACCACGGTCACGTCTTCGTCGGCGAGATCGCGGTGTCGGACGACAGCGGTCGCCGAGGATCTCGCATGCCGACCGTGACGTCCGGTGAACACATGGTGCTTGGCGGGCTCCTTGAGATGCAGTCGGTGCCACCAGCACGCCGCGACGCCGCCGAGCACCGCGTCCTCTCCGACCGAGAGCACCGCGATCCGGGCCTGCGCCCGTGCCGAACGAAGGTGCCCTGACACCAGGTAGACAGAAGGAGCGACCGCGGTCCACTCCCCAGAGGCCCTGCGTCGGCTGACGGCGGACCGGCTCAACCCAACAGCCTGCGCCTGCGACGTCGTCAGCACGCCGTCCTGTCGGATGATGAGCTCGTTGAGATCGATCACGAGAGTTCGACGCAGCGCCCACCATCACGGTTCCATCCGTCCGGACGCAGAAAGATCCCGTTGCGTTTTGTCCCGCAAACCGGGACAGAACGCAACGGGATCTCAGGAGCCGTACGGCAGGTACTGCGACCTAATGCAGCGAGGTGATGATCGCGCTGAAATCGAGGTCTCCGTGCTGCTCGGCGAAGCCGCGGTACAGCTGTGCGGCGTGGGAACCGAGCGGGGCGCGGGAACCGGTGCTGGCGACGGCGTCCATCGCGAGGCCGAGGTCCTTGTTCATCAGTGCGGTGGCGAACCCCGGCTTGAAGTCGTTGTTCGCCGGCGAGGTCGGGACCGGGCCCGGGACCGGGCAGTTGGTCTCGATGGCCCAGCAGTTGCCGGTGGCGCCGGTGACGACGTCGTAGAGCGCCTGCTCGTCGAGACCCAGCTTCTGGGCCAGGACGAAGGCCTCGCCGACGGCGATCTGCTGGACGGCGAGGAGCATGTTGTTGCACACCTTCGCCGCCTGGCCGGCGCCCGCCGCACCGCAGTGGATGATCTTGCCTGCCATCGGGTCGAGGGTTCCCCGCGCCGCGGCGAAGGCCTCGTCCTCGCCGCCGACCATGAAGGCCAGCGTGCCCGCGGTCGCGCCCTTGACGCCGCCCGAGACGGGGGCGTCGACCTGGGCGAAACCGTGATCGACGGCCCGGCGGTGGATCTCCCGCGCATCGTCGACCGAGATGGTCGACGAATCGATGAAGAGCGCACCGGTCTGGGCGGCCGGCAGGACCTCGTCGTAGACCTTCTTCACGATGCCGTCGTTGGGCAGCATGGTGATCACGACCTCCGACCCGGACACCGCCTCGATGGCCGCGGGGAACGTCTCGATCCCGTTGGACTTGGCGGTCTCGATCGCCTCGGGGGACAGGTCGAATCCGCGGACGGTGTGGCCGGCCTTGACCAGGTTGGCGGCCATCGGGCCACCCATGTTGCCGAGGCCGAGGAAAGCGATCGTCGTCATTGTCATTGCTCCCTAAAGTGTTTGCCTGCGAAAACCATTGCGTTGCAGCGAGTTCGCGTCAGCTCTCCCGGTAGCGGGACGCGATCGAACGGCCGAGGACGACCCGCATGATCTCGTTGGTCCCTTCCAGGATGCGGTGTACACGGAGGTCGCGGACGATTTTCTCGATTCCGTACTCGGACAGATATCCGTAGCCGCCGTGCAGCTGCAGCGCCTTGTCGGCGACGTCGTAGCAGCTGTCGGTGACGAACCGCTTGGCCATCGCACACTGCTCCACCTTGTCCGGAGCAGCGTCGTCGAGGGCGCTCGCCGCATGCCACAGCATGAGCCGTGAAGTCTGCAGCGAGGTCGCCATGTCGGCGAGCGTGAACCGGATCGTCGGCTCGTCGAGCAGCGAGTTGCCGAACGCACGACGGCTCGAGACATAAGCGGCCGCCTTGTCGAAGGCCGCCTGGGCGCCACCGAGCGACGACGCCGCGATGTTGAGCCGGCCACCGTTGAGGCCGTTCATCGCGATGCCGAAGCCGATGCCCTCGGTCTCGGCGAGCAGGTTCGACGCCGGGACCCGCACCTCGTCGAGGATGACCTGCGCGGTGGGCTGAGCATGCCAACCCATCTTGTGTTCCTGCGCACCGAAACTCAGTCCCGGAGTGTCCTTCTCGACCAGGAAGGTGGAGATGCCCTTGGGGCCCGCGTCGCCGGTGCGGGCCATCACCACGTACAGGTCCGACGACCCGGCACCGGAGATGAACTGCTTGACGCCGGTGAGGACGTACTCGTCACCCTGACGTTCGGCGCGGGTCGACAATGCGGCCGCATCGGAGCCGGCACCCGGCTCGGTCAGGCAGTAGCTCGCGATGGTCTCCATCGTCGCCAGCCGCGGCACCCACTTGTTGCGCTGCTCGTCGGTGCCGTAGTGGTCGATCATCCAGGCGCACATGTTGTGGATGGACAGGAACGACGCGACGGCCGGGTCGGCGTAGGCAAGCTGCTCGAAGATCCGCACGCCGTCGAGACGGCGGAGTCCGCTGCCCCCGGCATCCTCGGAACAGTAGATGGCACCCATCCCCAGCTCGGCCGCCTCGCGGAGCTCGGCAACCGGGAAGTGGTTGGACGCATCCCATTCCAGCGCGTAGGGCGCCAGTTTCTTGGCCGCGAAAGCCGCGGCGGTCTCGACGATGACGCGCTCGTCACCGTCGAGCCGCGCGACTGCGGCCTCGGCAAGTGTGGTCATATCTGTGGCCGCACTCAGTCCATCGTCGGGATGACGAACTCGGCGCCGTCCTTGATGCCGGACGGCCAGCGCGTCGTGATGGTCTTGGTCTTGGTGTAGAACTGGATCGATGCCGGACCATGCTGGTTGAGGTCGCCGAATCCCGAGCGCTTCCAGCCACCAAAGGTGTAGTACGCCACCGGGACCGGGATCGGCACGTTGACGCCGACCATGCCGACGTCGACGCGTGCGGCGAAGTCGCGGGCCGCGTCGCCGTCCTGGGTGAAGATAGCGGTGCCATTTCCGTACTGGTGATCGGTGGCCAGCGCGAGGGCTTCCTCGTAGTCGGCTGCGCGAACGATCTGCAGCACCGGACCGAAGATCTCTTCCTGGTACGAGGTCATGTCCTTGGTGACATGGTCGAACAGGGTGGGTCCGATGAAGAAGCCCTTCGAGATGTCCTCGTCGCCGAAGGTCTGCTCGTCGCTGGTGCGCTCCCGGCCGTCGATGACCAGCTCGGCACCCTCTTCGACGCCCTTGGTGATGTAGCCGCGGACACGCTCGAGGGCCGCAGCGGTGACCAGCGGGCCGTAGTCGGCCTTGGGGTCGAGGCTGTGGCCGACGCGCAGTGCGTTGACGCGATCGATCAGCTTGGCGCGCAGACGATCTGCGGTCTCCTCACCGACCGGAACCGCGACCGAGATGGCCATGCAGCGCTCGCCGGCACTGCCGTAACCGGCACCGATCAGAGCATCGACGACCTGGTCGAGGTTGGCGTCGGGCATGATGATCATGTGGTTCTTGGCGCCACCGAAGCACTGCGAACGCTTACCGTGTGCGGCTGCGGTCGAGTAGATGTACTGCGCGATGTCCGAGCTGCCGACGAAGCCGAGAGCCTTCACATCCGGGTGGGTCAGCAGCGCGTCGACGGACTCCTTGTCGCCGTGGACGACCTGGAACACACCGTCGGGAAGCCCTGCCTCGGTGAACAATTCAGCCAGGCGGACGGGAACCGACGGGTCGCGCTCGCTGGGCTTGAGGATGAAGGCGTTGCCGCATGCGAGGGCAGGACCGGCCTTCCACAGCGGGATCATCGCCGGGAAGTTGAACGGGGTGATGCCGGCGACCACGCCGAGCGGCTGACGGACCGAGTGCACGTCGATGCCACTGCCGGCACCTTCGGTGAACTCACCCTTGATGAGATGCGGGATGCCGATGGCGAATTCGATGACCTCGATGCCGCGCTGGATGTCACCGAGGGCGTCGGCGTGGGTCTTGCCGTGCTCGAGCGACAGGGTGGTCGCGAGTTCGTCGGCGTTCTTGTTGACCAGGTCGACGAAGCGCATCAGGACCCGCGCACGACGCTGCGGGTTCCAGGCGGCCCATTCCTTCTGGGCTTCCTTGGCGGTGGCCACGGCCGCGGCGACCTCGTCGGTCGAGGCGAGCGGCACCTGGGCCTGCACGGCACCGGTGCTGGGGTTGAAGACGTCGGCGAAGCGGCCACCCTCGGCGGTGACGCGCTTGCCGTTCAGGAAGTGCGGGATGGACGGGACTGCGGGAGCGGACACTTCAGATCACCTTTGATTCTTCTCGGGGGGTTTGGGGGCTTCGGGTCGTGGCGCGTATTCGAGATGTCGGGGACTGGTCGCCGGCGACTGGGCCGAGATCGAGCACCCCGACACGATCGGCCCGGGGTATGTCCTCTGTCACCACATAGTAGGACATCCAAGTATTTCTTCCAACCCCCCGCCCACCTGCGATTTAGTCCCGGGGAGCGGGTTAGGCTAGCCTCTCTGGCGTAAAAGCCGACGTCGAGAGGAGTTCTGCATATGTCGGTCGTCATCCTCTACGGAACCGAGACCGGAACGGGTGAGCTCGTCGCGGACGCGATCGCGGACGCGCTCAACCAGCACGATCCCTCGATCTACGACATGAGTGAGTACGCGGTCGAGGACCTCGACCCCGCTGACTTCCTGGTGATCGTCTGCTCGACCTACGGCGAGGGCGAGCTGCCCACCGGTGCCGAGCCGTTCGCCGACGAGCTCGAGAGCGTCAACCCCGACCTGAGCGGACTGCGCTTCGCCGTGTTCGGGCTCGGCGACTCGATCTACGACACCTTCAACCGTGGCGGCGAGATCGTCGCCGAGATGCTGACGAAGCGTGGCGCGGTCCAGGTCGGCGAGCACGCCCGCCACGACAACTCGTCGTCGATCAAGCCCGCCAAGCAGGCCGAGGAATGGGCCGAGGGCATCGCGGAGCTGGTCGAGGGCTGACTCGAGCAGGCAAGCTCAGAACCGCCTGTTCACGGCTCGATCATGCCGCCGACCGCCCCGCGGTCGGCGGCATCGCTGCTTCTGCGGCAACCGCCTGTTCGTATCCCCGGACGGCCGACAGCTTCGCCAGCTCGCACACCGCGCGGATCATGATCGCGAGCACGATGCCGAGGAACATCGCGGTGGGCACCGAGACCTTGAGGTTCTCCCCGAGCAGCAGCACGCCGAGCACCATCGCGACCGCCGGCTCGGCGACCGTCATCGACGGGAACGACGTCTGCAGGTCGCCGGCACCGAAGCCCAGCTGCTGGGCGATCACCGCGCACACGACGACCAGCACGAAGAGGTAAATCTCCGGCTGGAGGAAGGTGCGCCAGAACTCGTTCATGACCTGGTAGATCACCGCTTTGACCAGCAACGCCGACACTCCGAAGAGCGTGCCCGCGACGAGTCCGTAGAACAGCGCCTTGTAGTGCGGGCTGGAGCGCCGTGCCAGCAACACCAGGCCGACGACGATCCCGATGACGGCCCCGACCGTGCCCCACAGCAGCAGCGCATCCGGTCGTCGGAGTGACGGCTCCGGTCGGGAGACGAGCAGGAAAGTTGCGACGCAGGCGACCAGCACCCCGCCCCAGGCCCATTCGATACGCGCGGGATGCCGATGATCGGCCCAGGCCTCCAGCGGCAGCGCGAACAGCACCGCCAACACGACGAGCGGCTGCACCAGCAGGATCGAACCGAGGCCCAGCGCCGACGCCTGCAGGCCGAAGCCGCAGAGCGCGATGACGGCACCCACCCACCATCCGGCGGTGATCGCCCCGTTGACCCGCGAGGCACGCTGCCGCAGCACGGTGCCGGCCGCGATCAACAACGCCGCCAGCACCGCCAGGAGCGCGGGTACCCAGGTGTGCACGTCCACAAGGGTAAAGGCGACGCGTACCCCGCGCCCGAATCGGGCACCGGTCGGAGCCGTCGCACCCGGTGTCGCAACATCGGCAGCCGGCGCCGACGGCGTACATTCGACAACCATGCGGTATCGGTCGGATCTGGAACGCCTCGCGACCCTCGACGCAGCCGCGATCGAGCGGGCCTGCGCCGATTGCACGACCCTGGACGAACTCATCGGGTGTGCCGTCGATGAACATCTCGAGTTCGATGCACTGGCCGACGAGGCCGAGGCCTGTGACGAGCACGAGCACGCCGCCTTCCTCCGCCAGGAGGCCGCGGCCTGGCGCGCGACCGTCCGCCTGCTGCGCACCATCGCCGCCGACCCCGAGGCCTATCCGATCGAGTCCCGGCGCACCGGGACCGCATGAGCGGCACGCGCACGCTGATCCTGATGCGTCACGGGAAGTCCGGCTATCCCCCGGCGACGCGCGACCACGACCGTCCACTGGCCGAACGCGGTGACCACCAGGCCGCCCTTGCGGGTCGTTGGATGTCCGACGAGGGCCTCCGCGTCGACGCGGTGCTGTGCTCCACGTCGATCCGGACCCGGCAAACTCTCGAACGGACCGGCGTCCGGGCCCCGGCCACCTATGTCGACGACATCTACGGCGGTGACGCCGACGACGTGCTGGAAGCCATCCGCATCCACGCACCGGCCGACGCGTCCACGCTGCTCGTCGTCGGTCACGAACCCGGGATGCCGCAGACCGCACTGACGCTCGACCCCTCCGGTTTCATCGATCGGTTTCCGACATCGGCTTATGCGGTACTCACCGTGTCGCAGCCCTGGGATCGCCTCGGTATGACCCCGGACCCCGACGCGCACCTCGTCGGCGTCCGGATACCCCGCGAGGAGTGACCTCGGCTGCTCGACGGAGACCTCGAGCGAACATTGGAGCGCGAATGCGTGAGACCCAGCGGACCATCATCGACGCCCTGGGGGTCAAACCCTCGATCGACCCCGCCGAGGAGGTCGAGCGCCGGGTGCAGTTCCTCGCCGACTACCTGAGCACGATCGGGGCCGCGGGCTACGTGCTCGGCCTCTCCGGCGGCGTCGACTCGACCCTCGCCGGGCGCCTCGCCCAGATCGCGGTGGAGCGGGTCCGGGCCGACGGCGGGGACGCGGTGTTCGTCGGCATGCGCCTGCCCTACCGGGTGCAGCACGACGAGGACGACGCCGCGGCCGCCGCCCAATTCGTCGCGGCCGACGAGGTCTTCACGGTCAACGTCGCGCCCGGCGTCGATGCGCTCAACGACGAGATCTCCGAGGCGACTGGCGCCGCGCTCACCGACTTCACCAAGGGAAACGCGAAGGCCCGCCACCGCATGGTCGCGCAGTACGCCGTGGCCGGCGACCGCGGGATGCTGGTCATCGGCGCCGACCATGCCGCCGAGAACGTCACCGGCTTCTTCACCAAGTACGGCGACGGCGCCGCGGACATCCTGCCGCTGTCGGGTCTGAACAAGCGGCAGGGCCGATCGTTGCTGCGCCACCTCGGTGCGCCGCGGCAACTGTGGGAGAAGGTCCCGACCGCCGACCTGCTCGACGAGAAGGCGGGGCAGACCGACGAGGACGAGCTGGGCCTGACCTACGAGCACATCGACGACTACCTCGAGGGCCGCGAGGTACCGACCGAGGCGGCGGAGAAGATCGAGGCCGCCTGGCACCGTAATCGTCACAAGCGCACGACGCCGGTCGAACTCGACGACACCTGGTGGCGGGCCTGACGACAGACAGCGCGCTCGCCGGACACCGGGCCGTTTAATGTTGTCGACGTGTCTGTCTACGCAAACGGCTTCGTTCGGGTCGCGGGTGCGGTGCCCGTCCTCACGATCGCCGAACCCGCCGCGAATGCCGCACGCACCATCGAGCTGATGCGGCAGGCCGCCGACGACGGCGCCGCGCTCGTGGTCTTCCCCGAACTCGGGCTGTGCGGTTACAGCATCGACGACCTGTTCCACCAGGACGCACTGATCGACGGTTGCCGCGTCGCCCTGACCGAGATCGTCGCGGCCAGCCGGGGCCTGAAGCCGCTGATCGTCGTGGGTCTGCCGATGGTCGTCGGCGACGGACTGTTCAACTGCGCGGCCGTGATCCGTGACGGGGCGGTGCTGGGCGTCGTCCCGAAGTCGTATCTGCCGAACTACCGCGAGTTCTACGAGCAGCGGTTCTTCTCCGCGGCCCGCGACGCGGTGCCCGACACCGTGACCGTCGACGGCGAGGACGTCCCGTTCGGGGCCGATCTCATCTTCGAGGCCGCCGATCTGCCGGGTTTCGTCCTGCACGTGGAGATCTGCGAGGACGGCTGGGTGGCGATCCCGCCGAGCACCTGGGCCGCACTCGGCGGCGCGACCGTGCTGGCCAATCTGTCCGGCAGCCCGGTCACCGTCGGCAAGGAGTCCTACCGGAAGAATCTGTGTACCGGCCATTCCGCGCGCACCATCTCCGCACACGTCTACGTCGCGGCGGGTTACGGCGAGTCGACCACCGATCTCGCCTGGGACGGTGACGCCCTCATCACCGAGAACGGTTCTCTCCTCGCACGTAGCGAACAGTTCGCGACCACCGATCAGATGATCTCCGCCGACATCGACCTCGACCGGATCCGGCAGGAACGGATGCGGATGATCAGCCTGCGCGATCAGGCCGGCGACTACTCCGATCGGCTGAAGTCGCTGCGCCGCATCGGCTTCTCGTTCGGCGAGCTGAGCGGAGACGACGATGTGCTGCGCCGCGTCGTGCCGCGGTTCCCCTACGTGCCGGCCGATTCCGCCGATCTCGACGAACGGTGTGCCGAGGTCCGCCACATCCAGGTGCAGGGACTCGCCCAGCGCCTGCGTTCGACCGGCATAGACAAGATCGTCATCGGCGTCTCCGGCGGCCTCGACTCGACCCTCGCCCTGCTCGTCGCGGTCGACACCTTCGACCGACTCGGCCTGCCCCGCACCAACATCCTGGGTTACACAATGCCCGGCTTCGCCACCGGTGGTGCGACGCTGCGCCGCTCGCACGTGCTGATGAACTCACTCGGCGTGAGCGGCAAGGAGATCGACATCCGGCCGTCGTGCGAGCAGATGCTCGCCGACCTCGACCACCCCTACTCGCGTGGCGAGAAGGTCTACGACGTCACGTTCGAGAACGTGCAGGCGGGCGAGCGCACGTCGCACCTGTTCCGGTTGGCGAATCACCACGGCGCGATCGTGCTCGGTACCGGCGACCTGTCCGAACTCGCGCTCGGCTGGTGCACCTACGGCGTCGGCGACCAGATGTCTCACTACAACGTCAACGGCTCGGTGCCGAAAACCCTGATCCAGCACCTGATCCGGTGGATCGTCAGCAACAGCCACCACTCGGCGGAGACCACCGAGGTGCTCGCCGAGATCCTCGACGACGTCATCTCACCCGAGCTCGTCCCGGCCGGCGAGGACGGCAAGATCCAGTCCACCGAGGACACCGTCGGACCGTACGAGCTCCACGACTTCTTCCTCTACTACGTCACCCGCTTCGGGTACCGGCCGACGAAGGTCGCCTATCTCGCCCGCCAGGCCTGGGGTGACCGCTCCCGCGGACCGTGGTCGGAGCTGCTCGCCGACGACAAGCGCAACGAATACGACACCGCGACCATCGAGCACTGGCTCGGCATCTTCCTGAAGCGCTTCATGGGCAACCAGTTCAAGCGCACCGCGATGCCCAACGGCCCCAAGATCGGTTCGGGCGGTTCGCTGTCGCCCCGCGGCGACTGGCGCTCGCCGTCCGACGCGTCGGCACGGGTGTGGCTCGACCAGCTCGCGGGCGGACGGGACTGACGCTCAGTCGCAGGCGGCGAGCAGCTGCTTGAGCTGATCGTCGAAGGCGTTGGCGATCTCCCACGGGTCGGGGGTCTGATCGGTGCACGCCAGAATGCCGATGTTGAGGTTCCCGTCGGCGGAGAACACCGTGATGTTTAGGCCGAGGCCGTGGAAGATCGGGCCGAGCGGGTAGACCGCGGTGACCCGGCAACCCAGGAAGTACATCGGGAAGTCGGGGCCGGCGACGTTCGACACGAGGACGTTGAAGATCGGCGGATGCGCCGACGCCAGTTTCCGGTCGCCGTACACCTTCATCACCGTGGACAGTGTTGTCCCCGGCGCGAACTGGGCCCAGGAACGCAGGATGTTGGCGTCGATCTCGGCGTGGTGTTCCTTCGACTTCCGGCTGAACTCCGCCTGCTTCTCGAGGCGGATCACCGGGTCGTCGACGTCGGTGGAGAGCAGGGTGAACATGCCGGTCACCTTGTTGGTCCCCTCGACCACCAGGTCGGATTCGTCGGCACCGTGCACCGATACCGGCACCATCCCGACGAGCGGCTTCTCCGGCAACTCGTCGTGGTCGATGAGGTAGGTGCGCATCGCGCCGCCGACCAGCGCGAGTACGACGTCGTTGATCTTCACCCCGAAGTGATTCTTCACTCGCTTGACGTCGTCGAGGGAGAGCTGACTCAGGGCGATGCTGCGATGGGGCGTGATCGCCGAGTTGAACCGGGTCCGCGGCGCCATGAAGGGCGCGGGCATGGCCGATTGCTGTTGCGCGCGGCGAAGCCAGCCGACGGGGACGCTGACCGTTCGCGGCAGCAGTTTGGCCATCGCCAGCGGGCGCTGGACGAAGTAGTTGATCGCACCCGTCGCGGCGATGGTGGCACGCGACGGCGGGCCGGCCGTCTCGCGGACCTTCTCCGCGTCGAGTTCGGGCGGTTCCGGTGTGAGCGAGCACATCTTGGCGAGCATCTCGGCGCTGGTGACACCGTCGGTGCTTGCGTGGTGCATCCGCAGCATCGCGCAGATGCGACCGTTGGACAGGCCCTCGATGATCCACAGTTCCCACAGCGGCTTGCCCCGGTCGAGAGTCTGACCGGCGAGGTGTCCGCACAGTTCGGCGACCTCACCGGCACCGCCCGGCGCGGGCACGGCAACCCGGTGGACGTGGCGCTCGATGTCGAAGTCCTCGTCCTCGATCCACACCGGGTGGTCGATGTTGAAGACGGAGTTGTCGAGCTTGCGACGGAAGGCCGGGATCGCGGCGACGCGACGCTGCATCTCCGCGCGCAGTTTGGCGAAGTCGTACCCGCCCGGCATGGTGCTCGGATCGATCTCCACGAGACCGATGACGTGCATCAGCTGGCTGCGGGTCTCCAGGTAGAGGAACGACGCATCCAAACCACTCAACCGCTGCATGACACCAGCCTTTCTTTCCCGGCCCCTCGAGCCCCCACGCCATCATGCCGCACGCGGGAGACTCGGGATGTGTGTTCGTCTCGGTCGCTCGTCCAGGTTGTCACCGGTCCCCTGGCCAGGACTCAGATCGGCATCGAATCGACCATCTCGAGGACGTTCTGGGCGGGGGTCTGCAGCACCACGATCATCGCGAGTTCTCGCGCCGGGTCGTCGGTGATCTTGAAGACGCCGCGGCCGTTCTCGTCGATCAGGCCGGTGCCGTGCTTCCACCGCACCGGACGCGACGTCGCCGACGAGCGCGAGTACTCGGCGTTGAGCGCGTCCTTGGAGGCGAACCAGAACACGCCGAACGGGCGGTCGACGGCCCCGGCGGCACAACGCACCACGAACACGGTGCGTACCTTGTCGTTTCCGGTCTCCGACGGTCCGACCTCGTCGCGGCCGCCGGCGTATCGGCGGACGCACTCGGCGTTGTTCCACTTCGCGGCGGTGTCCGGCGTCTGCGGGAGCAGTTCGGGGAACTGCGCGACGAGCGGCGCGTAGACACCCCAGCTCGCGCCGGTGCGCACGGACTGCGGCGGGCTCGGCGGCGAGACGGCATCGCCGTCCAGTGCGGCCACCCGGTAGGTGTGCTCGCCTGCGGGCACCGCGGCGTCGACGACCTCGGTGTCGGTACCGCGGTACACGACGAATCCGTCGTCGCGGACGAGCTGATAACCCGTCGCGCCCGGGACCGGTTCCCACGTCGCGACGAGGCGTCCCGTCCCGGCGTCGAGTGTCAGACCGTTGGGAGTGTCCGGCACGTCGACGCTGGTGAACGCGCGAACGGCGAAGAACGAGCCGACCGTTAACAGCAGCACGGCCATCACGATCACCGCGATGGTCCACGGCCGGAGGGTGGACGTGCGCGGCGGGGTCGTGGGTGGGCCCGCGGGTTGGGTGGTGACCGGTTGCGCCATCAGATCGGCAGCCTCTTCAGCAGATCGGCCGCGGCGGCGGCCGGTTTGCCGGGAACCACAACCCAGACAACGGTTCTCGCACGGTCGCCGGTGTCGTGGGCGAGGATGGCCTGCCCTTGATCGCGCTGCTTGTCCGAGAGATAGAGCGTCCCGGTGTGGCCCTGGGCCGTCGTGTAACCGGTGCCGCGCAGGTTGTACGCGGTCACGTCCGCCGCGGCCCGCGCCTCCTCGGGGGTGTCGTACACGTCGACGATCACCTGGTAGTCGGCGTCGTTGGCCTCGTCGTCGAGGTAGCGGGTGCACCAAACCGTGTGCTTGGAGGACTTGAACGCGAGGTCGCCGTCCTCGCCCCAGCACCGCATACCGTCGAAACCGTTGGTGCTCAACGGCGATGCCGGCACCAGGTCGTGGTAGAGGTCGGCGATGGGTTGCAGTTCGCCCCACGTCATGAACACGTCGACGGCCTCGGAGTTGCGGGAGAACTCGGAGGTCCTCCCGTCCTCGTCCTGCGCGGCGACCTGATAGGTGTAGGTCCCCGGTATGGGGCGGGGTGCGGTGAAGTTCGTGTCGGGCCCGGAGTAGATCACCTCGTCGTTCTGGGTGACGACGTAGCTCGTCGCATCGTCGACATGACCCCAGGACAGTTCGACGGTCGTGGTCGTCACCTCGGCATCGGGCGGATTGGGGGTTTCCAGATTGCCGGCCGACGTGGTCACGAATGCGGCTCCGGCACCGAGGATTCCGGCGATCAGCACCAGCGCCACCCCGATCGCGACCATCGTGGCGAGACCCCGGCGTGCGGGCCGGGCGGGTTCCGCGGCCGGCGCGGGCGACCACCCGTGCAGCGTTTCCGCCGAGACCATCGGCGGGAGTCCCAGGCGCGCCCGGGTCGTCGGATCGGTCGGTTGATCATGCGCCGCATACGATGTCGGGTGTCCCGTGGCCTGCATCGCGGAAGCGGGCCCCGAAGGAGGCTGCCGGCCGGCGGGATTCGGTTGCGGCCCCGGCCCGACGAGGGTCTGGCGGGTGTCGAAGGAATCGCGTAGGGCATCGGCGAACTCGCCGGCGGTCGGGTACCGATTGTCGGGATTCTTGGCCATCGCCCGTGCGAGCACCGCGTCGACCGCAGTCGGCAGCGCACCGTTTCGACTGCTCGCCGCGGGCGGCTCGTGGTACATGTGCGCGGTCATCAGGCCGTGCAACGACGGGGAGTCGAAAGGCGGTGCGCCGGTCAGCAGTTCGTAGGCGGTCGCGCCGAGGGAGTAGATGTCGCTGCGGGCGTCGACGCGACGGCCCTCGATCTGCTCGGGTGACGCGTAGTGCATCGTCCCGATCGTGATGCCGGTGCCGGTCAGGTTCGTGACCTCGTCGAGCACCTGCGCGATACCGAAGTCGGTGACCTTCACCGCCTCCGGCGGCAGGGACCCGGTGTTGCCGGCACCGCCTCCGGCCCCGGGGGTGACGAGGATGTTGGCCGGTTTGATGTCGCGGTGCATGATCCCGCGACGGTGGGCGGCGTCGAGCCCGGCCGCCACGCCGGTGACGATCGTGCACGCCAGCCGAGGGTCGAGGGGCGAGTCCGCCGCGAGCATTCGCGCGACGTCGATGCCGGGCACATACTCCATCGCGATCCAGAGCTGCCCGTCGAAGACGCCGCGGTCGTAGACGGTGACGACGTTGGGATGGTGCAGTGGCGCAACGATGTCGGCCTCGCGCTCGAACCGGGCACGGAACACCGGGTCGGTGGCGTGCCCCGACCGCAGGACCTTGAGCGCGTCCGACCGCGGGAGCCGGGGGTGGGCCGCCTTGTAGACGTCGCCCATACCGCCCCGTCCGAGCACGTCAAGGACGCGGTACCCCGCGATCAGGTCCCCTACCTGGTACATGACGTCCTCACCGATACCCCTTGCACCCGAGCCTTCGGGCGGATGCGTTGGCACCGAATGCTACCGAGTGTCGCGAAACGGGGCCGGAGGACACCGTCGCAACCCTAGGATCGGCGTCGATGAAATCCACCGAGAAAGTCACCGACACCACCGGGACGTTCAGCGTCGACGAACTGAACGAGGCGTTCGCCGGCTTCCAGCGCACGGTCGCCGAGGTCGCGGTCAGTGGCGACTGGGACCGCTACGCCGACCTGTTCACCGAGGACGCCGACTTCGTCGAGCACGCGCTGGGGACGATGCGCGGCCGCGAGGAGATCCGGGCCTGGGCCTGGCGCACCATGACGGCCTTCCCCGGCAGCCACATGACGTCGTTCCCCTCGCTGTGGCACGTCGTCGACGCCCCGACGAGCCGGGTGATCTGCGAGGTCGACAACCCGATGCGCGACCCCGGCGACCAGAGCCTGATCACCGCCACGAACATCACCATCCTGACCTACGCCGGCGACGGTCTGTGGAGCAAGGAAGAGGACGTCTACAACCCGATGGAGTTCGGCCGGGCGGCGATGACGTGGTGTGAGAAGGCCCGCGAATTCGGCAACCTCGACGAGGCGGCCGAGAAGTGGATGACGACCACCGGCGCCTTCTTCGCCCGGCCCCGCGGCAAGGACTGACCACGGCGAAGGCCCGGTTCACCTGGGAAAGGGCGGCCGGGCCGCCCATCAGCACGACCGTGACCGACACCACCGGGCAGGGCCGTAACGTCGGCACCGTCAGGACACGACAGCATTCCCGACGGACTTGGGACGCGGTCCCGAGTGCCGTAGGCTAGAGCTTTGACCAGTGGGGGTAGGGCTGCGCGCCGCGTGTCCGAGACCACCCAAGGTCCGCCCGGGTGGGCGCGACCCGCCCACGACGACGTCGCGATCACACTCGTGGCACCGCCGCGAGGCTGACAAAGACGACACACGTACGACGACATACGCGGACACCGTTTCGGAGGACATCTATATGGCACGCGAGCTGACGCAACTCGAGCTTCTCAAGGAGCTCGCCCCGGTTGCCGAGGACAACGTCAACCGTCACCTGAAGATCGCCAAGGACTGGAACCCGCACGACTACGTCCCGTGGGACGAGGGCCGCAACTTCGCCGCCCTCGGCGGCGTCGACTACGACCCCGAGCAGTCGCAGCTCGACGAGGTCGCCAAGGCCGCGATGATCACCAACCTGCTGACCGAGGACAACCTGCCCTCGTACCACCGGGTCATCGCCGACAACTTCTCGATGGACTCCGCCTGGGGCCACTGGGTCGGTCGCTGGACCGCCGAGGAGAACCGCCACGGCATCGTCATGCGCGACTACCTCGTCGTCACCCGCGGTGTCGATCCGGTCGCCCTCGAAGAGGCCCGGATGATCCACATGACCAACGGCTACGACCCGATGCTCGCGGCCGCCGGTCGCGTCAACGAACTCGAGGAGCACGCCGACGAGCTGGGCCTCCTGCACTCGGTCGCGTACGTGACCTTCCAGGAGCTCGCGACCCGCGTCAGCCACCGCAACACCGGCAAGGCCTGCAACGACCCGATCGCCGACAAGATGCTGCAGCGCATCGCGGCCGACGAGAACCTGCACATGATCTTCTACCGCAACATCTGCGGCGCGGGCTTCGACATCGCCCCCGACCAGACGCTGCGCGCGGTCACCGACATCGTGACCAACTTCCAGATGCCCGGCGCCGGTATGCCCAACTTCCGTCGCCACGGCGTGCTGATGGCCAAGCACGGCATCTACGACCTCCGCCAGCACCTCGAAGAGGTCGTCATGCCGGTTCTGCGCAAGTGGAACGTCTTCGAGCGCGACGACTTCTCCGCCGAGGGCGAGAAGGTCCGCGAGGAGCTGGCCGCCTTCCTCGAGCAGCTCGAGAAGGACACCATCCGCTTCGAGGAGATGCGCGATCGTTCGCTCGCCCGCGAGGCCAAGAAGCGGGAGCAGCAGGCATCCTGAGCACCACCCTCTCCACCAGCCCGGCGCCTTCGACCTCCGAAGGCGCCGGTTCTGCGTCGTCTGCGGAACTCCGTTCCGGGTCGCCTGCGGAACTCCGTTCCGGGTCGCCTGCGGAACTCCGTTCCGGGGCGTCTGCCCAGTTGCGCATCGGTTCCATCGAGCTGGCGAGCCCCGTCGTGCTCGCCCCGATGGCCGGCGTCACCAATGTCGCGTTCCGGACCCTCTGCCGCGAGCTCGAGCTCGCCCGCACCGGCACCGTCTCGGGCCTGTACGTCTGCGAGATGGTGACCGCCCGCGCACTCGTCGAACGCCACCCGGTCACGATGCACATGACCACTTTCGGGCCCGACGAGAACCCGCGGTCGATGCAGCTCTACACCGTCGATCCGGAGTACACGTACCAGGCCGCGAAGATGATCGTCGACGAGAACCTCGCCGACCACATCGACATGAACTTCGGCTGCCCGGTACCCAAGGTGACGCGTAAGGGCGGTGGCTCGGCCATCCCCTACAAGCGGACCCTGTTCCGTAAGATCGTCGCGGCCGCCGTCCGGGCGACGGAGGGCACCGACATCCCGGTCACCGTCAAGTTCCGTATCGGCATCGACGACGACCACCGCACGCACCTCGACGCCGGCCGCATCGCCGCCGAGGAAGGCGCCGCCGCGGTCGCCCTGCACGCCCGGACCGCGTCGCAGCGGTACTCCGGCGAGGCCGACTGGGATGAGATCGCCCGCCTGAAGGAGCACGTCACCTCGGTACCGGTCCTGGGCAACGGCGACATCTTCGAACCGGCCGACGCCGTGGCGATGATGAATCGGACCGGCTGCGACGGCGTCGTCGTCGGCCGCGGCTGCCTCGGACGTCCGTGGCTGTTCGCCGAACTCGCCGCCGAGCTCAACGGTTTCGACGCCCCCACTCCACCCAACCTGGGCGAGGTCGCCGAGATCATGGTCCGGCACTGTCAGCTCCTCGTCGACCACCACGGCGAGATGAAGGGCTGCCGCGAGATCCGCAAGCATGTGGCGTGGTACCTGCGGGGATTCCCGGCCGGCTCGGAGATCCGGCGGCGGATGGCACTCGTCGGAAGCGTCGACGAGCTCCGCGAACTGCTGTCCGAACTGCCCGCCGACGCGCCGTTCCCCAGCGACGGCCACGGTCCGCGCGGTCGCCAGGGTTCGCCGGCGAAGGTCGCACTGCCCGACGGCTGGCTCGACGATCCCGACGAGGACGTCGTGCCCGCCGGCGCGGAGATCATGCACTCCGGCGGCTGACACATTCTGCGAAAACCGTCACAACGCACCTCCGGCTGAGGCCGCTTCTCAGGTGCGATCAGTAGTATGGCGCGAAGGTCCCGGCCCGCCGGGTCCCTACGTGCTTGCGCACCGCGTCGACCAGCCCCGACGCGCGGTTGGCGCTTTGTAGACCTCGGGGCATGAGGAACGTGCATTGAGTCGTTGGACATCGGGACCGGACGAACCGGAGACGGGCGACGAGGCCAACAGGTCTCGTCGTGGCCGTCGTGCCGGGCGCCCGGACGATGCGAACGATCGCCGTCCTCCGGCGGATCCCCGCGCCCAGAACCCTGACTCGGGTGCACACCCCAGTCTGCGTGAACCGCGGGCGAACGATCGCTTCGTGCGGGGGCGGACGCGCCTGACCGTCCGCGAGCTCATGGAGCAGATGAACGCGGAGGAACCGCGGACACCTCCGACCGAGTCCCCGCGCCGCGGCCGCTTCCGCGCCGATTCCCCCGACCAGGCACCCCCGGCCGGTCGCCCCACGAACATCCCGCCGACGACCCGCAGCCGGTCGCGCCGCTTCGACCCGGCGCAACCCGACCAGGCCCGGCCCCCGCGTCCTCCGCTCGGCCGCAGCGATCAGGGCCAACCGGCGGCAGACGATCGTCCCACCGAGATCCATCACTTCGGCAACGACGTCACCCAGAAGATCCCCACGATCGGCGACAAACCCGACGCTCCCGCACCCGACCTGTCGGATCAGGCCACCGCGAAGCGGGCCATCGAGGAGTCGCGCGCCCAGGACGCCATGGTGCCGCCGGTCGCCTCGAGCCCGCCGCGCGCACCGCTCGAGCGCACTCCCGATCTGACCGGTCCGCTGCAACTCCGTCAGGGTCCCCGGCGTCACCCGGGCCGCGGCGGCGACCGACGCGGATCACTCGTCCGCAAGACCACCGCCACCGGACGCATCCTGGTGGCCATCGCCTGTGTGACCGCCCTGGTCGGAACCGGTTTCGTCTGGAACTACCTGCAGTCGTGGAACGGCAACTGGCGCAACGTCACCGCCGTCGACGCCCAAGACAAGAACATCCGCAACAAGGACGCCCAGCACGGTGACGAGACCTACCTGATCGTCGGCACCGACACTCGCGGCGGCAACAACTCCAAGGTCGGCGCGGGTACCGTCGCCGACGCCGAGGGTGCGCGCTCGGACACCGTCATCCTGGTCAACGTGCCGGCCAACCGCGAGCGCGTCGTCGCGGTGTCCTTCCCCCGCGACCTCCAAGTCGATCGTCCCGCGTGCAACTCCTGGGACAACGAGACCGGCGAATACGGCGCCGAGCTACCCGCCGAGGACGGGGTCAAGCTCAACAGCGTCTACTTCTACGGCGGCCCGCAGTGCCTTGTCCGTGTGATCACCCAGATGAGCGGTCTCAACATCAACCACTTCATCGGCATGGACTTCTACGGTTTCGAGAAGGTCGTCCGCGCGATCGGCGGCGTCGAGGTCTGTTCCACAGCGCCGCTCTACGACTACGAGATCGGCCACATCCTCCGTAAGCCCGGCAAGCAGAAGCTGACCGGCCGCCGCGCGCTCAACTACGTCCGTGCCCGCAACATCGCGTCGGAGGGCAACGGTGACTACGGCCGCATCAAGCGCCAGCAGCTGTTCATGTCGTCGCTGCTGCGGTCGACGCTGTCGGGCAACGTGCTGTCCAACCCGAACAAGCTCAACAGCATCGTCAACACCTTCATCGAGTACAGCTACGTCGACGGTGTGGACACCCAGTCGCTGATCCAGCTCGCCGAGTCGATGCAGGGCATCGAGGCCGGCCGCGTCTCCTTCCTGACCATCCCCACCTCGGGTACCTCCGAGGACGGTCAGAACAACGAGATCCCGCGCACCGACGACATCGACGCGATCTTCAATGCGATCATCGACGACCTCCCGCTGCCCGGTGAGAAGAAGGCCGAGAAGAAGGAGCCGACGTCGAAGGCACCCTCCCGGGCCCCGAGTTCGCGGAACTCGACCGAGACCCCGGGACGGGTCAATGCCACCGCCCAGAACCCCGGCAACGTCGGTGTCCGCGTGCTCAACGGCACCTCCACCACCGGCCTGGCCGCGGAGGTCTCCGAGCAGCTGACCCCGTACGGTTTCGACGTCCGCGGCGTTGCCGATGCCTCGGAGAACCGGGACGACACCGTCGTGCGGTACGGCCCGGGACAGCAGAACGCGGCCGCCACCCTGGCCGCGATGTTCCCCGGCGCCGAGATCCAGCTCGACCGGACGGTCAAGTCGGGTGTCGAACTCATCCTCGGGTCCGACTTCACCGGCGAGCTGGGGTCGGTGCCCGACGCCGGCGCCACGGTGAACGTCGAGCAGCTCGCGCCGGCCGAGAACTCCGGTGACCTGCCCAACGACCTCGCCGTCACCAACGCGGGCGACACCACCTGCACCTAGTCCGGCCGGTCCGGACGAACCGACGTCGAAGGTTCTGCACCGGGCGTTCACGCTGCGTTCATCGGCTGTGGGCGGAGTGGACCGATTCCCGACGTATCCTGGGGACATGCGTACCGCCTACCAAGAGCAACTCGAGGCGCTGACCCACGTCCTGGGTGAGATGTGTGAACTCGCGGGCACCGCGATGTCGCGAGCCACCCAGGCACTGCTGCAAGCCGACCTCGCCGTTGCCGAAGAGGTCATCGGCGACGCCGAGCGGATGACGCAGTTGTCGGCCCGCGCCGAGGAGCAGTCCTTCGCCCTTCTCGCACTCCAGGCGCCCGTCGCCGGGGACCTCCGCGGCGTCGTCAGCGGTTTCCAGATCGTCGCCGACGCCGACCGGATGGGCGCGCTGGCCCTCCACGTCGCCAAGGTCGCCCGTCGACGCCATCCCGCGAAAGCCCTCCCCGAGGAGGTCAACGGCTACTTCGCGGAGATGGGCCGGCTCGCGGTGACCCTCGCGAAGAGCGCTCACGAGGTCCTCGAGACCCGCGATCCCCAGGCCGCGCTGCGCCTGCAGGAGGACGACGACGCGATGGACGACCTCCACCGCCACCTGTTCACCGTCCTGATGGACCGCGAATGGCAGCACGGCGTCGCCGCCGCCGTCGATGTGACCCTGCTCGGCCGTTACTACGAACGCTTCGCCGATCACGCCGTGCTGATCGGTCGCCGGGTGGTGTTCACCGCGACCGGCAAGACGCCCGAGCAGTTCCAGAACGTCGGGTGATCTTCCTCGCTCACCTCCCCGGGGCGAGCGAGGGCACACATCTCGAGAGGCCGAGAATTCAGTTCGACGAACTGAACTCGGCCTCTCTTCATGTCAGTGAACATCTGGGGCCGTTTGTGCCCGGAAACGATTTCGCAGCCACACAGGTCCCCGTTATGGTGGCGGGCATGGGCCAGCATCAGCCGATCGAACCCGACTTCAATGCGATGACCGACGAGGACGCCGCAGCCGCCGCTCACCGCCGGCAGATCATCACCTACCTCGGTGTCATCGCCTCGCTCGCCGCTCTGCTCGTCATCCTTCTCATCAACATGTGAACGTAGACAGGGCCCCTCCCGTCGTGGAAAGGACCCTGTCAGAGCGATTGTCGCGGATCTACCCGAACCGGCCCGAGATGTAGTCCTCGGTCTCCTTCTTCGTGGGATTCGAGAACATCGTCTCGGTGTCGCTGATCTCTACGAGCTGCCCGGGCTGACCGACGCCCTCCAGGTTGAAGAAGGCGGTCTGGTCGCTCACGCGGGCGGCCTGCTGCATGTTGTGGGTCACGATGACGATCGTGTACTCCTTCTTGAGCTCACCCATCAGGTCCTCGATCGCCAGCGTCGAGATCGGATCGAGCGCCGAACACGGCTCGTCCATCAGCAGCACGTCCGGCGAGACCGCGATCGCCCGCGCGATGCACAGCCGCTGCTGCTGACCACCGGAGAGGCCGCCGCCCGGCTTGTCGAGGCGATCCTTGACCTCGTCCCACAGGTTCGCGCCGCGCAGGCTGCGTTCGGCGACCTCGTCGAGTTCGGCCCGGTTGCGCACGCCCTGCAGCCGCAGGCCGGCGACGACGTTGTCCTTGATCGACATCGTCGGGAACGGGTTGGGCCGCTGGAACACCATGCCGATCGTGGCGCGCACGCTGACCGGATCGACGTTGCGCCCGTAGATGTCCTCACCGTCGAGCAGGACGCTGCCCTCGGCGTAGGCACCCGGGGTGACCTCGTGCATGCGGTTCAGAGTGCGCAGCACCGTCGACTTGCCACAGCCCGACGGCCCGATGAAGGCGGTGATGCAGCGCGGCGGCACCTCGAGGGTCACGTCCTTCACCGCGTGGAAGTCGCCGTAGTAGATGTTCAGGTCTTTGATGTCGAGGCGCTTTGCCATGACTGTTCCGTTTCTACAGAGATGTTTCAGGAGGTCTTGGGCGCGAAGATCTTCGACACCACCTTGGCCCCGAAGTAGACGATGGCCACCAGGATGACCAGGCAGAGGGCCGCACCCCAGACGTCGTCGAAGGCGCCGGGCCCGTTGTTGTACTGCTGCACCATCATCAGCGGCAGCGACTGCTGATTGCCGTCGAAGGGATTCCAGTTCATCGCCCGGGTCGAACCGACCAGGATGAGCACGGGCGCCGACTCACCCATCACACGCGCGATGGCCAGCATCACGCCTGTCACGATGCCGGAGAGTGCCGTCGGCAGCACGATCTTCACGATGGTCTTCCACTTCGGGATGCCCAGCGCATAGGACGCCTCACGCAGGTCCTGCGGGACGATCTTGAGCATCTCCTCGGTCGCGCGGACAACCAGCGGGACCATGAGCAACACCAGCGCGATCGCCACGACGAAACCCGACCGGGGGAACCCGAGCGTGGTGCGCCAGACCGCGTAGACGAACAGTGCCGCGACGATCGACGGGACGCCGGAGAGAATGTCGACCATGAAGGTGGTGACCCGGGCGAGCACCGACTTCTTGGCGGCGTATTCGACGAGGTAGATCGCGACGAAGATACCGAGCGGGATCGAGATGACGGCGGCCAGCGCGGTCTGGATCAACGTGCCGACGATGGCGTTGGCGGCGCCGCCCTTGCGTTCCGGCAACGTCCACCAGTCGATGTCGAGCAGCGGTTCGATGCCGCGGATGACCAGGGTGGCGACCAGCCACACGAGCGGAACCAGCGCGACGAGGAGTGCGGCGATGACCGCGATGCGGACCACGTGATCGGTAACGCGTCGGCGCTTCGCCAGCGGGGTGAAGCCCGAGGGCTTCTTGACCGGGTCGGCCGTGGGCGACGGGGTGGTGAGGGTCATGCTCACTTCTTTCCGGCGACGACCGCACGAGCGGCGGCGTTGACGATGAAGGTCAGGACGAAGAGGGTCAGGCCTGCGGAGATGTAGGCGCCGGTCTTGGCCGGCGAGTCGAACTCGGCGGCGTTGTTCGCGATCTTGGTCGCGAAGGTCTCACCGCTCTCCATGAGGTTGAAGTTCATCGGCCCGGCGGTGGAGATGATCAGCAGCAGCGCCATCGTCTCGCCGAGCGCGCGGCCGAGGCCGAGCATCGAACCGGAGATGTAGCCGGAGAAGCCGAACGGCAGGACCGCGAGTTTGACGACCTCGAACTTCGTGGCACCCAGGGCGAGCGCCGCCTCGCGGTGCCCCCTCGGGGTCTGCATGAAGACCTCGCGGGTGACCGCGGTGATGATCGGCAGGATCATGACGGCGAGCACGATGCCCGCGGTGAGTAGCGTGCCGCCGGTGGACATGTTCGCGACCTGGGTGGGCTGCTGGAAGAACGGCAGGAAACCGAGGTGTCCGACGACCCACTCGTTGACCGGCACCAGCGCCGGACCCAGCACCAGGATGCCCCAGAGGCCGTAGACGATCGAGGGCACCGCGGCGAGCAGGTCGACGGTGTAGGTGATGGGCCCGACGAGACGCTTGGGCGCGTACTCGGTGAGGAAGATCGAGATCCCGAGCGCCACCGGCATCGCGATGAGGAGTGCGATGACCGAGACGACGACCGTCGCATAGAACAGCTGCGGGATACCGAAGGCGAGCTGGTTGCCGCTGGTGACCCAGTCACCGGTGTAGGTGAAGAAGTTCTCCTCGTTCTTCAGCAGCGACGGGACGGCCTGCGCGACGAGGAACAGCGCGATCAGCCCGATGACGAGCGAGACGACGAATCCCGAGCCGACGGCCAGCGTGCGGAAGATCTGGTCCGCCACGCGGTGGCGGGCCGCGGAGTGCAGGCTGCCCGATGACGAACCGTCTGGCGATGCCTCGGGGAGGCTCGTTACGTCGGAATCCGGCGGGACCGCGCCACCCTCGTTGCTCAGCGACGTCATGCGTCCTTCTTGTGCTTCCGCTCTGGTCATTGGGGCCACTTCCCGGTCCACCGCTCACAGTCCGTGCGACACGCGAAGAGTCGTGTCAGTGTGTCAACCGCGCGTGCGGGGCCGCAAACCGTGGCGGCCCCGCGCGCGCTGTCCTGTTGTGTCACGTCAGGCGTTGCCGCTGCCGGCGAGCGCGTCGATGCTGCCCTGCAGCTTGGCCTTGAAATTCTGCGGCACCGGCACGTAGCCGATCTCCTCGAGGCCGGTCTGGCCGTCGCCGAGGATCTTCGTGAACGCGTCCTTGAGGGTGGTGCTGGTCGCATCGTCGGAGTAGCCCGCCGAGCAGACGATGGAGTACGGCGTCAGCAGCAGCGGGTAGGCACCCGGGGCCTTCGAAGCGAACAGCGCGTCGGTGTCGACGACCAGGTCCTTGCTGTCCGGGTTCTTGAAGGCCAGCTCGTCGAGGGCTTTGCCGGCGCTGGCGGCGTTCAGCTCCACCGGACCTGCTCCGAAGTCGATGTCGGCGACGCCGAGGTCGTTCTCGGTGGCGAAGCCCCACTCGACGTAGGTGATCGAGCCGGGGGTCTTCTTGACGGTGTCACCGACTCCGGTCGACTTGGACGCACCCGAACCGACGTTCTTGGGAGCGAACTCCTTGCTGTGCTCATACGGCCAGTCGTTCGGCGCCGAGTTCTGAAGGAACCGCTGGAAGTTGTCGGTCGTGCCCGAGCTGTCGGAGCGGTAGACCGGGACGATGTCGCCACCGGGCAGCTGCACACCCGGGTTGAGTGCGGCGATCGCCGGATCGTTCCACTTGGTGATCTTGCCGTTGAAGATCTTGGCGATCACGGCGGAGTCGAGCTTGAGGTTGTCGACGCCCTCGAGGTTGTAGGCGATCGCAACCGGTCCGACGACCAGCGGCAGATGCCAGGGGTCGTTGCCGTTGCAGCGTTCCTTGGCCGCGGTGACCTCGTCGGCCTTGAGCGCCGAGTCGGAACCCGCGAAGTCGACGTCGCCGGCGATGAACTTCTTGATGCCGTCACCGGAGCCGCTGCCGGTGTAGTCGAGGACGATGTCGTCATCGTCGGAAAGGATCTGACCGAAATGCTCCATGGCCTTCTGCTGGGCCGTCGAACCCTCGCCACTCACCGTCGGAGTGTTTCCCCCACCGCACGCCGTCACCAGGGTCAATGCCGCGATCGCCGACACCGCCGCCAGAGCGCCGTTCCGCTTGATTCTCACCGCAGGTGTTGCCTTTCCGTGTCGTTCCCCGTCCCGAGGCCCGGGTGTCCGGAGTGTTCGATACAGAAAGGTAAGCGCGTCGGATGGCCTGATCCCCGACAGAAGGTGAACGGAAGGTGAACCCGGCACGTCGGGCTCGCGACGACCGGCTGAGTGGACTCAGCCGTAGGCGACGTCGACGGCGAACCTGGTGAACCCGAGGCGTTCGTACGTCCGCAGCGCGGCCGTGTTGTCACCCTCGACGTAGAGGTTGATCTCGGCGACGCCGCGCCGTGCGAGGTGATGGAGTCCGGCGAGCGTCAGCAGCTTGCCGAGCCCGCGGCCCTGAGCCTGCGGATCGACCCCGACGATGTACACCTCGCCGAGTTCGGCGTCGTGCAGTTTGGTCCAGTGGAACCCGAGAAGCCTCGTGGGGTCCTCGGTGTCGAAGGCCAGGAAGAGGCCTTCGGGGTCAAACCAGTCGGCGGCGACCCGCTCGGTGATCTGATCGAGCTCCCAGCCGCCCTGTTCGGGATGCCAGTCGAAGGCGGCGTTGTTGACGCGCAGGATCTCCGCATCGTCCGCCGACCCCGCGTAGGTCCGGAGCGTGAGTCCCGGATCGACTGCGAGTTCGGGGAGTTCGTGGCCCTCCCCGACCGGGCGTCGCAGCTGCAGCAGCTCGCGGCGCTTCTGCAGTCCCATCGCCGACGCGAGGGCCACCGCACCGGGGAGGTCGCCATGCGCCCACACCCGAGCCTCGAGACCGTCCTCTCGGGCCGCGGCAAACGCGGCCTCGAGCAGTCGGCGCCCCTTGCCCTGGCGACGCTGCTCCGGGTCGACAACCGCTTCGATCATCGACGGTTCGCCGTCGCGACCGGGGACGATGTTGGCGTACGCGCCCGTCGACCACACGTGGATGATCGGCGAATCCGCTTCGGCGTCAACTGCTTTCACCGCATCGTCGGAGAGCGGCGCGACGCCGTCGGCGGCCGTCGCGGCACGTACGAGACGATGCGCCTCGGCGACGACCTCCGCCGGAGCGGCACCGCGTCGTACCTGGAAATCGTCAGCTTCCGGCGCTGGCACTGAACTCCTCGTCGAAGGTATCCGGACCGTCGACCGTGTCGTCGAAACCGGCCGGATCGATATCCGGCACACCATCTTCCGCCACGTCCTCGGCTTCGGCCTGAGCTGCCCGGCCACGGGTGGGTCGCACCGCCTTGTATCCGACGTTGCGGACCGTGCCGATCAGCGATTCGTGTTCGCTGCCGAGTTTGGCGCGGAGTCGACGGACATGCACGTCGACCGTGCGCGTGCCGCCGAAGAAGTCGTAACCCCACACCTCCTGCAGCAGCTGGGCGCGCGTGAACACGCGACCTGCGTTCTGCGCCAAGTACTTCAGCAGTTCGAATTCCTTGTAAGTCAGATCGAGGGGACGCCCACGCAGTCGCGCGGTGTACGTCCCCTCGTCGATGACCAGTTCCCCCAGGGTGACCTTGCCCGAGGTCTCCTCGGCGGCCACCCCCCGAGTGCGCACCACCAGCAATCGCAACCGCGCGTCGAGCTCTGCCGGACCCGTCCCCGGGAGCAGGAATTCGTCGATGCCCCAGTCGGCATTGACCGCGACCAAGCCACCCTCGGTCAGCACAGCCGCCACCGGCACCGACGATCCGGTGCTACCCAGCAGGCGGCACAGTCCTCGTGCCGCCGCCAGATCCGCGCGGGCGTCGACGAGGGCCACATCCGCATTGCCCGCCTCCATGAGTGAGGAGACCTCCGTCGGGGCGACTCGCACGTTGTGGGCGAGCAGCGACAGCGACGGCAAGACCGATTCCGGATTGGGATCGGCCGTCAACAACAAGAGATCCACCTAGCACTCCGATCTCGTTCGGTTCCGGACCAACCAATCCGCTCACCACGCTGTGAACGCCTCCGCGCACATCGTCGAGGATTGTTTACGCTGCCTTACCAACGTGTGCGAGATAGGTGACAGAATAGCGCCACCGACGCCCCCCGCTGTTAACAAGGCGAGTCGAAACCGTCGGTGGACACGATGGAGAGGGTGGTCTTCCGAGCATGCCGGGCATCCGGAAAGTCCTCGTCATCGCGGCGGTGGTCGTCGTGGTCGCGGCGGCGGCAACACTGCTCGTCGACGTCGGCGCGGCCATCCGCGGCGAACACCGGTTGTCGGAGGCCCTCGCCGAATCACCGCGCGTCCCATCCGATCCCGAGGTGACCCTCGCCGGGTTTCCATTCCTCACCCAGGCCGGTTCGGGCGACTACGCGGGCGTGACGATCGCCGCCCGCGGCGTCGAACTCCCGGGTTGTGAACCCGTACGCGGCATCTGTCGCGGCGAACTCGGCGCCGTACTCGGCCGATTCCGGGGTCCCGAACGAGGCGATTTCTCCGCGAGTGATGTTCTGCACACCGACGCGATCTCGGCCTACACCCGCCTCGATGCGGTCACCCTTGCGAGGTATCTGCGCATCACCGACCTGACCGTCAGCACGCCCGGTCCCGATGGGAAGGCCGGCAGCGGTGGCCCGCAGGACGGGGTCGTCTCACGGTCGGAGGGAGTCGTCTTCACCGGGACGGTGGCACTGCCACCCGACGACGGCCTCGACGCCGACGATCCGCCGTCCGCGTCGGCCTACACCGGCCCCAAGGTTCGGGTCAGCGTCGCTGTCGACCTCTCGGTGACCGACGGCGCGCTGGAGATCCGGGCCACCGACTTCTACACCGGACCCGAACGTCACGTGGACGCCGAGGTCCCCCAGGACATGCGCGCGGCCGTACTCGACCGGTTCAGCATGGTCCTCCCCCGGCTCCCGATGGCCTGGGGGCTCGTCGCCCAGCGCGCGGAGAGCTTCGGCGGTGACGTCCAGCTGGTCTCCGAAACGGGCGTCACCGACGTGCGCCCGGACCGGTTCTGACCCGACGCCACGACCGGAAGCGCGCGCCTCCCTTTCGTGACCTTTTTGCGCAGGTCAGAGTGCAATCCACCCGGGGTTTCGGACTCCGTTCGGCACTGTTGTACCCTCGTTGGCATGCAACAGCGCCGTGAGTACATGCTCACACGTCGCCGGGCGATCGACTTCTGTCGCGTCGCCGATTGTTGCTGTCGCACGCACCGCTGACGGTGTGCCATGACAAGCGCTGCCCCGCAGCCGCGCCATGCGCACCGCCGATGACGACGGGGTGCGATTCTCCCGAGGCCTGAGTGTCTTCTCCATGCGCCTCCTCGTTCATCACAGATCTGAGCCGCGGGCGCTTGTCCGCGCCTCGCCGCTGTTTCGCATCACCAGATCCATCCACCACCAGTTATCCATCCGAAAGGAACCAGACATGGCACGTTCCGACGTCCTGGTCAGCACCGAGTGGGCTGAGCAGAACCTCAACGCCGACAACACCGTCTTCGTCGAGGTCGACGAAGACACCTCGGCTTACGATGGCGGCCACATCCCGGGCGCGATCAAGCTCGACTGGAAGCAGGACCTGCAGGACGGCATCCGTCGCGACTTCGTCGACGCCGACCGCTTCTCCAAGCTGCTGTCCGAGCGCGGCGTCTCCAACGACGACACCGTCATCCTCTACGGCGGCAACAACAACTGGTTCGCCGCCTACGCCTACTGGTACTTCAAGCTGTACGGCCACAACGACGTCAAGCTGATCGACGGCGGCCGTAAGAAGTGGGAGCTCGACGGTCGTCCGCTGTCCTCGGATGCGGTCACCCGTCCGGCCACCGAGTACAAGGCCTCCTCGCCCGACCTCAGCATCCGCGCCTTCCGCGACGAGGTCATCGACGCCATCGGCACCAAGAACCTGGTCGACGTGCGCAGCCCTGACGAGTTCTCCGGCAAGATCCTCGCGCCGGCTCACCTCCCGCAGGAGCAGGCGCAGCAGCGCGGCCACGTCCCCGGCGCCATCAACATCCCGTGGTCGACCACCGCGAACGAGGACGGCACCTTCAAGTCCGACGAGGAGCTCACCGCTCTGTACGCGGACAAGGGATTCGACGACAGCCGCGAGACCATCGCGTACTGCCGCATCGGCGAGCGCTCGAGCCACACCTGGTTCGTGCTGACCGAGCTGCTCGGCAAGAAGAACGTCAAGAACTACGACGGAAGCTGGGTCGAGTACGGCTCGCTGGTCGGTGCGCCGATCGAACTCGGAGAAGGAAAGTAATAACTATGTGTGCTGCACCCAAGCAGGGACAGAAGCTGCCTGCGGGCGTCGACGTGGAGAAGGAGACCGTCCTCACCGGGCAGGTCACCGACGGCTCGGGTAACCCCGTCGCCGGCGCCTTCGTGCGTCTCCTCGACTCGACCGGTGAATTCACCGCCGAGGTCGTCGCCTCGCCCACCGGCGACTTCCGGTTCTTCGCCGCTCCCGGAACCTGGACGGTTCGCGCCCTCTCTTCGGTGGGCAACGGCGATGCGTCGATCAGCCCCGAGGGTCCCGGCATCCACGAGCAGGACATCGTCGTCTCCAAGTGATGTAGTCCCGGTCGTGGGCGTCTCAGACCCCACGACGCGACCCGGTCACCGCGCTGCGGTGACCGGGTTTCGTCGTTCCGGGGCCGAGAAAGGGTCAATGCCCAGCCATCCGGTCCCTGAGGAGCGCCTGCTGGAGCACCGTCCCGTTCC
>NZ_JSYC01000082.1:43180-66653 GCF_054823965.1 Gordonia sp. GN26
AAGCGTCTCGAAGGGACACCCCGTGAACCTCCCGCGCATCGCCGGGTTAGAATTTGCCTCGTGGTCCTCTTCTTCGAAATCCTGCTGATCCTGGCCGCCGTGCTGATCACCTGGTTTGGTGTCTACACCCTCTACCGCCTGGTCACCGACGAGTCGTGACGTCCCACCCGGGAGCCGGTGACGCCGGTGACGAGCCAGTCGGCGCCGCCCCCTCCGGCGACGGTGTGCCCGCTGGCGACGGCGTCATCGCCGACAGTGGCGCCCATCGCTCTGGCGACGAGGCGATAAACCAGGCGGAGGCACGTGCCGTCGAGTCCGGCAGCCGTGAGCGCAACATCCCCACGTGGGACGACCTCCCGCTGCCCGCGGACACCGCGAACCTCCGCCTCGGTGCCGATCTCCATCCCGGCCTGCTGGCCCTGCTGCCGCTCGTCGGTGTGTGGCGCGGCGAGGGCGAAGGCCACGACGCCGAGACCGACACCGATTACCACTTCGCGCAGCAGATCGTCGTCTCGCACGACGGACAGAACTTCCTCACCTGGGAGTCGCGCTCGTGGGTCATCGACGAGGACGCCGCCTTCGAGCGTCCCGACCTCCGCGAATCCGGTTTCTGGCGCATCGGTGAGGACGACACCATCGAGTTGCTCCTCGCCCACGCCGAGGGGTCGGTGGAGCTCTTCTACGGCACGCCTCTCAATCAGACCTCGTGGGAACTGGCGACCGACGTCGTCATCAAGTCCCAGTCCGGCCGTCGCGCCGGCGGCGCCAAGCGTCTCTACGGTCTGGTTCCCGACGGCGACCTCGCGTACGTCGAAGAACGGGTCGACGCCGACGGCGACCTCTTCCCCCGACTGTCGGCCAAGCTACGCCGCCACGTCGGCTGAGCCCCGCCGCATTCCTGCCCGCTGTCTGCTCGGGCACCGCTCAGCGATGCACCCGGCTACAGCCGCGTCGGCGATCCGAGAACGCCAGGTACAGGTTGCGTTTCGGTAGCGCGCTGTACACCAGGGATCCGAGCATGATCACGACCGATCCGTACGCCGTGGCGGCCCCGGGGCGACCCGCCCAGCCGGGGTGCACGGTTCCCGACGCCGAGACGTAGGGGCCACGTCCGGGCGAACCGGCCTGGCGTTGACCCACCACCGAGAACACGTCGCTCTGCGCCGAGTGCGGGTAGATCGGGAAGTCGACCCGCTCACGCGGGCCGCATTCGACGATGCTGTACTCCGTCCCGGCCCGGTGAACGACCGCCACCCAGGTGTCGCCGGCATTGCGGACAGTGAAAGTCGTTCCACCGGAACGGTATTGATACGAGATTCGATCCTCCGCCGGGTCCCGTAGGCGGCAGCCGGCGAGTCCTCCGACCCAGTCAGTGCTCCACGGGGTCAGGTAGCGCTGGGCGAGGAACTCCCGCTCGGTCGGGATCGGGATGGTCACCGGCCTCGCCTGCCCCTGCTGGACCCACACCCCGCCGTAGATCACCGGACGACCGTCGGCGAGCCGAGGCGCCTGCAGGTAGGTGAACGAATCCTCGTCGGGCAGGATGATCATCTCGCCGGGTCCGAGACGCCGGAGCTCGACGCCGCCGTCGACGAAGAAGATCAGCGCGGCCGCGGGGCCGGTACCTCGGTTGTGGATGGACACGTGCTCGTCGTCGGCATGGAAGAGTCCGGCCTCGTGTGGATCGGCGAAGGTGAAGCGGGGCGGCGTCGAGGTTCCGAAGTCGGGATCGCCGGGACCCCAGTACAGATCGTCCCACCGGCCGTCGCGAGCAGCGGCGTCGTCGGCGACCGAACCGCCGAGACCAGGATCGACCGACAGCTCGCGGACTGCGTTCGTGGCGACCATCGTTCTCTCCTCGGGCGGGTGTCCCCTGTGGCAGGTATTCGTGACAGGTACATCGCCGGACTGGCCCGGTTCATAACGCCCGCAACCCGAACTCACGAGTAGTCCACCACCCGAACGACAATGTCCGGACCGGAGATGCCCGGACATGGAACGGCCCCCGCATCGCTCATACGAGCCTCGTGCCGACCGGACCGGGTCGGGATGCGGGGGCCGGGTGACCACCTGGTATTCGTCGGCGCTGACGAGGTGGGAAACCACCTCCGGCGACACGAATGCCACACGGTCAGCTGCTAACGGATGGTCACCTCACATGTCCGATGAGAAATCACTATCAGACCACCTCCTTCCCTGTGTACCCGCGAAAGTACGCCCGATTCCGGCGTCCCGCAACGGGATTTCGACGCGGCACGGCCAGCAGACGGTCGTGACTGTCAGGGCACGGGTACCTCGGGTGCGCCCGATCCGGGTGCCGGAGCCGCAGGCGGCGCGGACGGCGCCTGCGACGGGGCCGGTGACTGGCCGGGCAACGGTTTGGCATCCGGCGGCAGGGACTCGACGACCTCGAGCTTCGAGCGGAAGGTGTCGTCGGTGATGACCTCGATGTGGTTGATCATCCAGCGGTCGCCCTGACGTTCCATGTCGAAGGTCAGCCGTGACGGGTTGATGCTGACGAGTTCCTTCTGACCGCGGGTGACCGACTGGTTCATGAAGATCAGCACCTTCGAGGTGTCGGCGGTGTTGGTGACCACGCCGGCGTCCTGGATGGTCACCTCGGACACGACCTGCTGCTTGCGGACCTCCGCGGCGAGGTTGTTCTCGGTGATCAGCTTGGTGTACTCGGGCTTGGCCGGGCCGGTCAGCACGCTCATCGACTGGTCGATGTGGTCGCTGACATTCTCGGCGTCGTACCCGAACATGGTGTTCGCGTAGTCGCGGGCGGCGGCGAGGGAGGACTCGCGCGCATCCTCGATCGAACGGCCCTCGGTGTACCGGTAGCCGAGGAAGGCGGTGGCCGCGAGCGCCGCGACGACGAGCACCGCGAGCACGATCAGTCCGAGGCGTCCCTTGTCTGTTCCGGGCTTGTTGTCGGCCATCACGCCACCCACTCGAAGTCGGTCATCTTCAGGTCACCGTTGATGCGGGTCATGTCGACGCGCCAGCGGAACACCTTGTCCTGGGCAGGGGTCTGGCCGTCGAGCGACTGCTGATGCCAGCCGAACACCATGATCACCGATCCCTCGTCGGGTTCGGACTTGGTGACCGCAGAGCTGAGGATGATCGATTTCGTCTCGAGCTTCCCGTCGCGGACGAGCGAGGCGACCTGCTGGATGTTGTTCTGGACCTCTTGCTTGACCTTGCCGGAGGTGTCGTCCTGCACCGATTTCAGTGTCTGGTCGACGGTGTCGGGGTTCATGCTCGTCAGATTGATCAGCACCTGCGAGGCGAACGCCGAGTACTCGGCCCGGAGGTCGTTCTGCTGGTCCTGCCGGGCGATGCCGAGGGCGAACACCACCGATGCCACCGCACAGACGGCGATGAGCACGATCCCGACGACGACGCCGACCACGGTCCGCGACGACCGCCGGCCCGAGCCGCGGTAGCGGACCTTGCCCTTGCCCCTCTTCTCCGGGGTGTTCGCCAGTCTGTTGCGGCGGCGCTCGCGGTAGCTGACGGTCTTCTCGACCTCTGATGGATCGGGGGCGATCTCCTCAGCAGTGTCCGGCTTCGTGAGTGACACCGCGCCGGTCGCGGTCTCCGCGTTCCGGTCGGTCGGGGTCTCCGCGGCATCCCGAGCGGCTGCCTCTTCGGCGGGCGTCTCGACGGCCTTCTCGGTCACCGGCGCTGCCGACAATTGCTCGACCGGCTTCTTTCCTCCCGAACGACCACGGCGAATGGGTGCTGACCGGACCGGACGTTTGGTCGTCCGACGGTCGGTCGAGCCGGTGCGGTTCGGGGTGGTGCCAGTCGAATTCCTGCTGACCGGGGTGGTGGTGCCGGTGCCCTCAGGGGTCACGGACTGACCGTCCCGCTGATCATCGTCTGCCATGTACTGCTCTGTTCCTGCCCTTCACGCCCCGTGCCGGCGTTGTACGTCTTGCCGTCGGGTCCGATGAAGTTGCCCGACTCCGGATCGTATGTCGTGGCGTACACCGCGGGCTCCGCCTCGAAGTCCTTCGGTGTGCCCGGTGTCACGGTACCGGAGGACGCGGGCTCCCATTTGAGGCCGTACGGCAGTCCGTTCTGGAAGGGGTCGACCGAGCCGGGGTTCGGCTTGTAGCCCGTGCGGCACTCCGCCGGAGTCGGCGCACGACGGCCCGGGAACTCCGCACACGGGTAGTTGCGGGCGCCGCGCACGGCGATGTTCGAGTTCTGCGGGACGCGGCACAGCATGCCCGGCGGCAGCTCGCGAGCGGACTGCTCGGAGGCCCACCGCCATTCCTCCTTGGGCAGGAAGCCGATGTTGCACACCGGCCGGTCCTGGAAGCCCAGGGAGAAGTTCACGTTCGGCCCGAAGTTGTTGGTACCGGTGTTCAGGGCGGTGATCAGCGAGTTGACCAGACGCGGGTACAACACCAGGATCTGTTTCCAGTTCGGTAGGTACACCACCTGGGTGTGGGCGATCGTGCCCAGGTTCGACACCAACAGCGGGTACGACCCGCCGAGCGATTCGAACAGTTCCTGCGCCTTCGACGTCGTCGACGGTCCCTTGCTGAGGATGTCGCCGATCTCGGGCCGGTTCGCCCGGAGCTGATCGGTGAACGCGGTGACGTTGCGTGTCCAGGCCCGGATGTCGTCGGCCGTACGGGACTGTGTGGCCAGCAGAGGTGCACCCTGCTCGATCAACGAGACCGTGGTGTCGGTGTTCTTGTTGGCCTCGCCGATGAACAGCGTCATCGAATCGAGTAACCGCTGCAGCGACTCACCGGTGCCGTTGAAGGCGACGAAGGCCTCGTCGACGAGCGAACGGAGCTTGGTGTCGCCGATCTCCTTGAGGAGCGCATCGGCCTGGTCGAGCATCGTCGAGATCTCCACCGGCACCTCGGAGACGGTGACCTCGGAATTGTTGTGCAGGTAGCCGGTCGGGGCATCGGCGGGCGGATCCGGGTTCGGGGTGAACTCGACGAACTGCTCGCCGATCGCGGAGACGCTGCGCACCGATGCCTTCGACGACGCCGGGATGTCGGTGCCGTTGTCGATGACGAGCGTGGCCTGCACGCCGTCGTCGGTGAGCTTTACCGAGTCGACCTTGCCGACGTAGACGCCGCGGTAGCTGACATTGGCGTTCTGGTACAGCCCGCCGCTGGTCTCCATGTTCAGCTGCACCCGGTAGCTGCCGACGCCGAACATCGACGGGATGCGGATGTAGAACAGCGCCATGACGACCATCGCGACCACGGTGACGATCGCGAAGATCATCAGCTGCATACGGACGAACCTGGTGATCTTCATCAGCGGCCGCCTTCCTGATCGGAGGGCACCGTCGGCGGAGCCGTGGGCGAGGGCACCTGCACCGGCGGGATGAGGTTCGCCGGAACCGGTTCCGCGGTGTCCGGGAGCTTCTCGCCACCGGGGATCAGCGGAGCCGTGAACGGGTTCAGTCCGCGGGCGGCCGCTCCGGCCGGCTTGCCGAAGACACCCTCGGGGCCGGTGACGCCGAGACTTGCGAACATGGTCTCGCTCAGACGGTCCACCGTGAGGTCGAGGGTCAGGTCGGAGTTCACGAAGTCACCCTTGACGATCTTCCGGACGGTCGGTTCGTAGAACGGGAAGGTCAGCAGGATGTTCAACGACTGCGTCATCGCCGGGCCCGAGGCCTGCAGCTGGTCGAGAGCGGGTTCGATGCCCTCGACGATCGTGACGATGTCCTCGGAGTTGGCGTCGAGGATGTCGTTGGCCGTCTTCGACAGCTTCGACACCGATGCGAGGGTGTCGAGAAGCTGCTGACGCTGGTCGACCAGCAGCTGCAGGATCTCCGGGCTGGCGTCGAGCGCGCGTTCGATGGTGTCCTTCTGCTCGTTCATGGTGCGGGACAGACGATCCAGCCCCTCGGTCGCGCGGATGATGTTGCCCTTCTGCGCATCCAGATCGGCGACGAGGGTGTTCAGCCGCGGGATCAGCTTCTTGATCTGGTCCTCACGGCCGCCGAAGACCTCGCTCATCTCGTGCACGATGTCGCCGACCTGCGACAGGCCGCCGCCGTTGAGCACCACCGACAGTGAGCTGAGCACCTGCTCGGTACTGGGGTAGGTGCAGGCCGCAACCTGTTGTGCCGCATTGATGTCGGGTACCGAGGGCACCTTCGGGTCGCTGACGATGTTGGACTGCTCGGGGCACTTGGTCAGCGGTATCTCGTCGCCCGCTTCCAGGCGCCCGCCCTCCGGCTCGGCGGGCTGGACGATCTCGAGGTGCGTCGAACCCAGCACGCTGGTCATGCCGACCATGACGTGCGATCCGCGCGGAATGATCACGCCCTTGTTCAGGCGGATGGTGACCAGCGCGTTCCAGTCCTGTACCTCGATGTCGCCGATGCTGCCGACGGTCGAATCGTCGATGAGGACCGGCGCGTTGTTGACCAGGCCGGCGGCCGACGGGATGAGCGCGGTGATCTCGTACGAGCCACCACCGGTCCCGGCAGCACCCGGCACGGGCAGCGAATTCGGCCCGTCGAACGAACATCCGGCGAGCAGCGTCGTGAGCGCCACCGCGCCTGCGGCCAGTCCGCCGCGTAGGCGTGACGACTTCATCGGTCTCCCCCGAACGGCACCAGCAGGTTCCCGAGCGGCGAACCGGCGTTGTCGCGCCGGGTCTCGTTGTCGATGCGCCGCACGCCGGCCTGGGCGCGTGCCTTCACGTCGGCATTCTGGTACTCCAACTGGCTCGGCAGCGCGTTGGCGCCCTGCACCGGGTTGGCCAGGAACGGCGGGTAGTTCATCGAGATCGATGACAGCACCGGCGCGAGGATCTCGACGCACTTGTCGATGTCCTGCTTCGACGTCCCCGGGCGGTTGGTGGAGTCCATCGATCCGCACAGCAGCGTGATCAGGTTGGTGCCGTTGGCGAGACCGAACACACCCGACAGCGACCCGGACAGCGGGTTGTAGATGTTGTAGAAGTTCGCGAGCTGATTGGGCGCGGAGTGCAGGACGCCCGCGACCTGCTCGTTCTTGTCGGCGACGATCTTGGTGGACGCCGCGAGCCGCTCGACCGACGACGAGAGCGCATCCTTATTGGTGTCGATGAAGACCTGGACGTCGGTCATCGCCGAGTCCAGACCCTTCAGCGCCGCGTCGAGCTCGGTGGTGTTGTCGGCGAGAACCGAACTGACCGAGGCGAGTCGGCCGTTGAACTGCACGAGCTGCTCATGGCTGCCCGACAGCGCATCGGTCAACTTCTGCAGGCTCTGGATCGTCGAGAACAGATCACCGCGTCCGGCCGCGAGGGTGCCGATGACGTCGGAGACCTCCTTGATCGACTGGTTGATCGCGGCGCCGTTGCCCTCGAGGTTCTCGTCGAAGACGTTGACCGCCTTGGCCGCGGTGCCCTGGTCGGGCCCCTCCGGACCGATGGCCTCGGTCAGCTTGGTGAGCTGGGCCTTGATGTCGTCCCACTCCATCGGGACGGCGGTGCGGTCCATCGGGATGTCGTAACCGTCGGGCATCACGGCGCCGCCGGAGTAGACCGGGGTGAGCTGGACGAAGCGTCCCGACACCAGGCTCTGCGCGACGATGACCGCCTTCGCGTCTTCCGGGATGTCGATGCTGTTGTCCACGCGCAGTTCGACTTTCACGTCGTTCTCGCGCGGGGTGATCTTCGAGACGCTGCCGACGTTCACACCGAGCACCCGCACCGGGTCGCCCTCGTAGAGGCTGGCGACCGAGCCGAAGTACGCGGTGAAGGTGTTGGTGGTCGACTTCAGGAAGACCGTCCACCCGACCACCACGAGGGCGATCGCGAGCACGACGGCGAGCACGCCGAGCAGAACTTTACGTCCGATGGTCATGGTCACCGTCCTCCTCTCGTGGTCGGTGAGGGCTTGGGATAGGTCGGGGTGGGCAGCGGGCCGCGCGGGGTGTCGGTGTTGTCCGGCGGGCCCGGCTTGTAGTAGTCGGGGATCAGCGGGAAGCCCGAGTACATCAGCGACTGCCACAGCTGCGGGTACCGGCCGCGCAGCGCGTTGAGGAAGATCGCGGTGTAGTCGCCGAAGCTGTTGAGGCCCACCAGCGAGTCGAAGTTCGGACCGGACGCGACGGCCTCGCCGAGGGTGTTGGCGAACGGGCCGAGACGATCGATCGTCTCCTTCAGGTTCTTCTCGTTGTCGGTGAGGATCGTGGCGACCCGGTCGAACTTCTGCAGTACCGGCGTCAGCTGTTCGTTGTTCTCGGCGATGAAGCCGCGCAGCTGCGTGGTGACGTCGCCGATCCCCTTGATCAGCTGTTTCAGTGCGTACCGGCGCATCTCGATCTCGCCGACGAGGGCGTTGGCGTCGATGAGCAGGCGGTTGATCTGGTCGTTGCGGTCCCCGACGATCTTGCTGACCTGGTTGGCCTTGGCCAGCAGCGCCCGCAGTTCTTCGTCCCGGTCCGCGACGGCCTTCGACAGGCGCGCGACACCGTTGACCGCTCCCTGCACCTGGTCCGGCGTCTCGGAGAAGGTGACCGTCAGGGTCTCGAGTGCGGTGTTGAGCTGGTCGGTGTCGGTGCCGGAGATCGTGTCCGTGGCACCTTCGAGCGCGTCCTGCAGAGAGTACGGCGCGATGGTGTTGCCCAGCGTGATCGATCCGCCCGGCTTGATGCGTTCGCCGCCGTGCGGGATGACCGTCAGGTTGCGACGCCCCAGTACGGTCTCGGTGCGGATGGCGGCCTGTGTCTCGTCGCCCATCTCGACCGTGTCGTCCATTCGGAAGGACACCTTCACCTTGGTGCCCTGGTCGGTGCCGGCGAGTTCGATCCCCTCGATCGTGCCGACCTGCACACCGGACACCACGACGATGTCGCCCTTGGCGAGTCCGCCGGCATCGTCGAAGTAGGCGCTGTAGGTGCTGATGGGTGCCAGGTACGGCAGCTTGTCCATCTGCATCGCGGTGATGACGACCATGGCGACGACCACGATGCCGATGATGCCGACCTGCGCGCGGCTGCGTCCGCCGTGCTTCTCCTCGCGCGCGATGTCGGCCTGCTCGGATTCGGTTCTGCGGCTGGAGAACATGCCGCCGAAGGGAAGACTCATGATCCGTCACACCTTCCGCCTGCGCGGGTGGTGTCACCCATGACGTTGTTCGAGGTGTAGAGAATCGTCTGGCCTCCGGGTGCGGGGAGCAGGATTCGCAGGCGGCAGAAGTAGATCTGCAGCCAGGCGCCGTAGGAACCGAGGTTCGACAGGGTCTTGTAGTCCTCCGGCAGACGCGAGATCAGGTTGCGGATGAACGGCTCGGCGGCCAGCAATTCCTCCGACACGCGGCCGGTGTTGGTGACCATCGACTGCAGCGTGGGACGGGTCGTCGAGAGCAGATCCGAGAGACCGTTGGTGACCCGGGACGTCTGCGTGAGGGCGTTGCCGATCGTGCCCTTCTGCTCGGCCAGGCCGGTCACCAGCTGCTGCAGCAGGTCGACGCTGGTGTCGAGTCCGGCGCGGTCGCCGTCGATCGTCGCGAGTGTGGTGTTCAGGTTGTCGATGACATCACCGATCAGCTGATCCCGGTCGGCGAGTGCATCGGTGAACGACGCGGTGTTGGACAGCAGGGTGTTCAGTGCCCCGCCCTGTCCCTGGAACACCGCGATCAGCGAGCTGGTGAGCGCGTTGACGTCGTCGGCGTTGAGCGTTCGGAACAGCGGCTTGAAACCGCCGACGAGCTTGTCGAGGTCGAGAGCCGGTTCGGTCTGGGTGACCGGGATCTGCGCGCCGTCGCCGAGGAAGGTCGAGGTGTCCCCGGTCCCCTGCTGCAGCTCGAGATAGCGGTCGCCGGTGAGGTTCTCGTAACGGATCAGTGCCCGAACGGATTTCGGGAGCGGGTACTGCTCGTCGACGGAGAAGGTGATCACGGCTTCGTTGTCGCGGTTGAGCTCGACGTCGCCGACGCCTCCGACCTCGACGCCGGCGATCTTGACCTTGCTGCCCGACTTCATCGCCGACGCGCTGGTGAAGACCGCGGAGAACTCGTTCGACGCCCCTGACCGGTAGCGGCTGAAGACCACGACCAGTGCGACGAACACCAGGATCATCACCACGGTGAACGCGCCCAGCTTGATGAGGGTTGCGCGGAAAGCGCGTGCGCGGTTATCCACGGGGCGGCTCCCCGAACAGGATCTGGAACAGCTTCTTCGAGTTCACCTTCGGCTTGGTCCTGGGTTGGTAGGGCTGGGGTGCGTTGTCGCTGACGTAGAACGGCGCATGCTCGGTGGTTCCCGGGTCGGAGAGGCCACCCGCGCAGGTGGGCGGTCCCTCGGCCGCGACCTTGGGCAGGTCGTACGGGTAGGCGTAGGGGTCCTTGCCCGGCAGCAGACCGGCGTCGAGCATCAGCATGCCGTTGCGTCCGCCCATGAACGGTGCGGCCACCTCGCCGGCGACGGCGCCCGAGGTGAGGAAGCACTTGATGCCCGGAGAGTTGTAACCGAGCAGCGCGGCGATCGGGTTGAGGTCCGACAGCGCACCGATGAGTGTCTTCTTGCTCGGTGCGATGACACCGTCGATGGTGTTGGCCATCCCGGTCGCGTTGATCAACAGCGCGTCGAGGTTGGAGGTGTTGTCCACCAGCGTGTTGCCCACGGCGGTGAAGTTGTCGACGGTACGCATCAGGTCGGGCATCGCGTCCGCGTAGACGTTGGTGACGGTGGCGCCCTCACGGAACAACCGATTCAGCGCCGGCAGATGCGGATTGGTCTTGCCCAGCAGCGTCGTCAGCTGCTCGAGGGCCACACCGATGTCCTCGCCCTGTCCCGACAACGCGGTGTCGACCGCGCCGAGCGTGGCGTTGAGCTTCTCCGGTTGCAGGTCGGCGAGTACCGAGACCAGCTGCTGGAAGACGGTGTTGAGTTCGACGACCACGCGGTCGGCCGGGATCTCCGCACCCGCGGTGAGCTCGCCCTCGGCTTCGCCCGGCACGAAGAAGTTGACGGCCTTCGCGCCGAAGATGGTGTTGGACTTGATGTCGGCGACCACGTTGCCCGGGATCTTCGACATCGAACCGTTCGCGATGTCGAGGGTGAGGATGGCATTGCCGCCCCGCTCCTCGATCTTGCCGACGCGTCCGACCTCGACCCCGCGCAGTTTGACCTTGGCGTCGGGGTTCATCACCAGACCGGCGCGCGGTGCGACCAGCGTGACCTGCTGGGTGCCCTTGAACGCGCCGAGGAACGATGCGCTGGCGCCGATGATCAGGAACAGCAGCATCGCGACCATGGCGACTGCCGCCAGGCGACGGGTGGTCCGTGTCCGTTCTTGTTGTCTGCTCATGGTTCAGCCCGCCAGGTTGAACTTGCCGTCCGCGCCGTAGATGGCGAGGGAGGTGAGCAGGGTGATGACGACGACCACGACCAGCGAGGCACGCACCGCGTTGCCGACCGCGACGCCGACGCCGACGGGACCGCCGGAGGCGTTGTAACCGTAGTAGGTGTGGATGAGCATGACCGCCACCGCCATACAGATCGCCTGAACGAAGGACCAGAGGATGTCCGACGGGATCAGGAAGGTGTCGAAGTAGTGGTCGTACACGCCCGGCGACTGTCCGTAGAGGAACACCGTCGCCGAGCGGCTCGCGAGGAACGAGGCGAGCGAGGCCAGCGCGTACAGCGGGATGATCGCGATCAGGCCGGCGATGATGCGGGTGCTGACCAGGTACGGGATCGATGAGATGGCCATCGTCTCGAGGGCGTCGATCTCCTCCGACACCCGCATGGCGCCGAGCTGCGCGGTGGCACCGGCGCCGATGGTCGCCGCGAGGGCGATTCCGGAGATGACCGGCACCGCGATGCGCACGTTGATGAAGGCCGAGAAGAAGCCGGTGAGCGCCTCGACGCCGATGTTGGCCAGCGAACTGTAGCCCTGGACGGCGATGGTGCCGCCGGTGAACAGCGTCAGGAATCCGACGACCACGACGGTGCCGCCGATCATGGCGAGCGCGCCGGTGCCCATGGAGATCTCGGCGATGAGCCGCAGCGTCTCCTTCTTGTAGTGCTTGATCGCACGGGGGATCGACACGACGCTGTCCCAGTAGAACAGTGCCTGGTCGCCGATCTGGTCCCAGTCCTCGCCGGCCCGTTTCACCGCGACGCGCGCGGTCCGGAAGCGTGTTGTGAAAGGAAGTACCATCGCTCAGCCCGCCGTCGCTTTGAGTCCGACAGCGGTGACGACGACGTTGACGACGAACAGCGCCATGAACGAGTAGACGACGGTCTCGTTGACCGCGTCGCCGACACCCTTCGCGCCGCCCTTGACGTTGAGTCCCTGATAGCAGCCGACCATGCCGGCGAAGAGGCCGAACAAGGCGGCCTTGACCATCGAGATCATCAGCTCACCGAAGCCGGTGAGCAGCGTCAGGTTGGCCACGAAGGCACCCGGGTTCACGTCCTGCAGATAGACGGAGAAGATGAAGCCGCCGCCGATGCCGATGGTGCAGACGAGGCTGTTCAGCAGCAGCGCGACGCAGGTCGACGCCACGATGCGCGGCACGACGAGTCGGTGGATCGGGTTGATGCCCAGCACCTTCATCGCGTCGATCTCTTCACGGATCGTGCGGGCGCCGAGGTCGGCGCAGATCGCGGTGGCACCCGCACCCGCCACGATCAGCACCGTCACGATCGGGCCGATCTGGGTGATGGTGCCCAGGGCCGCGCCGGCACCGGACAGATCCTGCGCGCCGATCTCGCGCAGCAGGATGTTCAGCGTGAAGCTGACGAGCACCGTGAACGGGATGGCGACGAGCAGCGTCGGCACCATCGAGACACGGGCGATCGCCCACGATTGTTCTACTGTTTCCCGCCACTGGAACGGACGATGGAACAACTCACGCGCCGATTCGACGCCGAGTGCCACGAAATCGCCGATCCCCCCAAGGGGCGTGGCCAGTTTGCTCAGCACCAGCGGACCCCCTTCACCCTCGAACCATCGCGAAACCTATCACGCAGAATCCCGACGAAACGCTCAGTTGACCAGAGCGCTTGCCGAGAAAGTGCGTCCGGGATCGCGATCGGCGAAGAAGCCCGTGAGGGTCTTGGCCAGGTCGTCGGAGTCCCAGGCATCGCCGTCGGCGGTGAACACCTCGTCGATCGTGGGTGCCGCCATGAGGGTGACCTTGGGGCCGTACACGACGAACACCTGCCCGGTGACGCCGTCGGCCTCGGGTCCGGCGAGGTAGCTCACGAGCCGGACCACATGTGCTGGATCGAGCGGATCGACGCCGTCGGTGGGCGCGTCTCCGAAGACGTCCGCGGTCATCGCGGTCCGCGCACGCGGGCAGATGGCGTTGGCGCGGACGCCGTAACGCTTGAGTGCTCGCGACGCGGACAGCGTGAGCGCGGTGATGCCGGCCTTGGCGGCACCGTAGTTGGCCTGTCCCTCGGGGCCGAGCAGCCCGGCCTCCGAGGAGGTGTTGATGATCCGGCCGTAGACCGGACCACCAGCAGCCTTCGACGCCGCACGCCAGTGCGACGCCGCATTGCGGTTGAGCAGGAAGTGGCCACGCAGGTGAACGCGGATGACCAGATCCCACTCGTCGTCGGTCATGTTGAACAGCATCTTGTCGCGGACCACGCCCGCGTTGTTCACGACGATGTCGAGCGAACCGAGTTGTTCGGTGGCCGCGGCCATGATGGCACTCGCGGTGGACGAATCACTGATGTCACCCCCGACGGCGATCGCGCGGCCACCGGCCGACGTGATCGTGTCGATGACATCACTCGAATCGAGCGCTGCCGGAAGGTCATTCACCACGACCGTGGCACCTTCCGCGGCGAGGCCGATGGCCTCCGCCCGACCGAGACCTGCACCTGCACCGGTGACGACCGCGATGCGACCGTCCAACGAGTTACCCACCCGACATTCCTCCTGAGCTGAAACTAGAACCTGTTCTAGCATGATTCCCGGTCGGATGGAACCGAACGGGACTTCAGCTCAGTCAGTCCTCCACGACCGAGAGTGCGGACTTGGGGCAGTTGGCCGCCACCTGCCGCAGTTCCTCGACACGGTCCGCGGGGATCTCTTCTTGGAGAATGACCAGGTAATCGTCATCGTCCAGGTCGAAGAAGTCCGGTGCCATCCCCACACAGATGGCATTGGACTCGCAAAGGTCGAAATCTGCCTTGATACGCATCAGAACCTTCTCCTCACCGGCTCGTCGCCTGTTGACGGGGCTGCCAGAACAGGTTAGAACGTGTTTCAGAAACTAGACGAGCCTTACCCCCATAACTTGACCACAAGCGGGGTCCGGACGCTAGCCACAGACCCATGGAGTTTCGATGCGAATCGCCTATACCGATCAACAGTCCGAGCTCCGGCGGGAGCTCCGCGCGTACTTCTCGAACCTGATGACCGAGGACCGCCGGGCCGCCCTGTCCGGCGGTGACGGCGGCGAACTCGGCGAAGGCGACGCCTACCGCGACGTCGTCGAACAGATGGGCGCCGACGGTTGGCTCGCCCTGGGCTGGCCCACCGAGTTCGGCGGCCAGAACCGTTCGATGATGGACCAGCTGATCTTCACCGACGAGGCCGCCATCGCGGGTGCGCCCGTCCCGTTCCTCACCATCAACTCCGTGGCGCCGACGATCATGCACTACGGCACCGAGGAGCAGAAGGCCTTCTTCCTGCCGCGCATCGCCGCAGGTAAGTTGCACTTCTCCATCGGCTACTCCGAGCCGGGCGCCGGTACCGACCTCGCCGCGCTGCGCACCACTGCGGTCCTCGACGGCGACGACTATGTGATCAACGGCCAGAAGATGTGGACCAGTCTGGTCCCGTACGCCGACTACATCTGGCTCGCCTGCCGCACCGACCCGTCGACGCTGCAGGAAGGCGGCAAGAAGCACAAGGGCATCTCGGTCCTCATCGTGCCGACGACCGCCGAGGGCTTCAGCTACACACCGGTGCACACGATGTCCGGCGTCGACACCAGCGCCACCTACTACCAGGATGTGCGGGTACCGACGTCGTCGGTGGTCGGCGAGGTCGGCGGCGGCTGGCCGCTGGTCACCAACCAGCTCAACAACGAGCGGGTCGCCCTGTGCAGCGCCGCGCCGATCCAGACCGCCCTGCGCGAGACGATCGCCTGGGCGCAGCAGACCAAGACCGGCGACGGTCAGCGCGTCATCGACGCCCCGTGGGTCCAGCAGAACCTGGCCCGGGTGCACGCGAAGGTCGAATTCCTCAAGCTCATCAACTGGAAGATCGCCTCGGCGGCCAGCTCCGGCGGCGCACCGTCGCCGGCCGACGCCTCGGCCACCAAGGTGTACGGCACCGAGTTCGCCACCGAGGCCTACCGCCTGCTCATGGAGGTCGTCGGCCCCGCCGCGACGCTGCGTGCCGGCAGCCCCGGCGCGCACATCAACGGTCGCCTCGAACGCTTCCAGCGCACCTCGCTGATCCTCACCTTCGGTGGCGGCACCAATGAGATCCAGCGCGACATCATCGCCATGCTCGCTCTCGGCCTGCCGCACCAGCGTCGCTGACCCTTCCGCCGCTCGCTGGTTGTGCAGCCACGCGCGAGCACACGGCGTATCGAAACCCCTCAGACCCTGAACATGGAGACGCAACCATGGACTTCTCCCTTCCCGAATCCGGCGACGACGTCCGCGGCCTGGCCCGCGACATCGCCACCTCCGTCAGCACACCCGAACGCGTCGCCGATCTCGAAGCCGGCCGCGCACCGATCGACTCGAACCTCTGGCAGCAACTCGGCACCGCCGGGTTGCTGGGGCTCGAACTGTCGTCGGCGGTCGTCGGCGATGCCGGTGGCGACCTGAGCGTCATCGAGAACATCCTCGTCGCAACCGAACTCGGTCGCGTGCTGGCGCGGGTGCCGTTCGGTCAGCACGCGGTGGCCGCGCTGCCCGTGATCGCCGCGCACGGCTCGTCCGGTCTCCGCGAGCGGTTACTGGCCTCCGCTGCCGCGGGCGATCTCGTCGTGTCGGTGGCCATCGAGGAGGACCTGGGTTCGCCGACCGACTCCCCCATCACCGAGCTCTCTTCCGACGGTTCGCGGCTGTCCGGCGTCAAGGTGAACGTGCCCTACGCCGAGGCCGCTGATCTGTTGCTGGTCAACGCAACCGGACCCGACGGCATCGTCGTGGTGGCGGTTCCCACCACCGCGGACGGCATCCGGATCACCGCCACCCCGGCGACCGGACTGATCCCGACCGCGCAGGTCGAGTTCGACGACGTGCCGGTCGATTCCGACGCCGTGCTGGCGGGTTCGGACGTGGCTGACGCGCTGCGCGTCCGGGCCACGCTGGCGTGCAGCGCCGAGCAGACGGGCGTCGTCGAACGCGCACTGGAGCTGACCGCCGAATACGCCCGCGAGCGTGAGCAGTTCGGGCGTGCCATCGGCTCGTTCCAGGCAGTCGCCCAGCGTCTGGCCGACGGGTACATCGATGTTCAGGGGCTCGCCCTGACCACCACGCAGGCGGCCTGGCTCCTGGCCAACTCGGACAATGCCGGGGAGATCCACAACGCGATCGCCACCGCCAAGTTCTGGGCCGCCGAGGCGGGCCATCGGGTCGCGCACACGACGGTGCACGTCCACGGCGGCGTCGGCCTCGACACCAGCCATCCGGTCCATCGGTACTTCCTGCGCGCCAAGCACAACGAGTTCGCCTACGGTTCGGCGACCGCGTCGGTGCGCGCCATCGGCACCGAGTTGGCCGCCACCCCGGCGTGAGCGTTCCGGGCACCGTGACCCAGCGGTCCACGGTCGCCGGCCTGCTGGCCGACCTGTCCGACGTGACCGATCGCGGGGTGCACTTCGAGGAGTCGTTCACGCCCTGGGCGCGGCATCTGGACGATGCCGCCGTCCGGGCCGGCGTCCTGCTCGGCTGGTTGTCACCCGACCGGCCTCCGCACGTCGGTGTACTGCTCTCCAACACGGCGGAGTTCGCCGCACTGTTCGCGGCCGCGGCGCGGCACGGCTTCGTCCTTGTCGGCCTGAACACGACCCGACGCGGTGCCGCGCTCGCCGCCGACGTTGCACGCGCCGACTGTCAGATCGTGCTGTATGGCAACGACACCCGTGAACTGCTGACCGACGTCGATCTGGGTGACGTCCGTGTTGTCGACGTCGACGGTCCGGAGTGGTCGGCCGCGGTCGCGTCCGGTTCAGCAGCACCGGTTCTGGACGCCGCGCCAGACGATCTGCTGATGCTGATCTTCACGTCGGGAACCACCGGCGACCCGAAGGCAGTGCGCTGCAGGCATCGCACCTTCGCGGTCAGCGGACCGATGCTCGCCGAGCGTTTCGAGATCGGCGCCGATGACGTCGTCTACCTGTCGATGCCGATGTTCCACTCGAACGCGATGATCGCCGGCTGGAGTGTCGCGGTCGCAGGTGGAGCGTCGATCGCGTTGCGCCGCAGCTTCTCCGCGCGCGGCTTCGTCGCCGATCTCCACCGCTACGGCGTGACCTACGCGAACTACGTCGGCAAGCCGCTGAACTACATCCTCGCCACCGACCCGCATCCCGATGACGCGTCGAGTTCGTTGCGGATCATGTACGGCAACGAGGCGTCGGCGGTGGACCGGCAGCGCTTCGCCGAGCGGTTCGGTTGCCGGGTCGTCGACGGTTTTGGTTCCACCGAGGGTGGTGTCGCCATCACCCGTACACCGGACACCCCGCACGACGCGCTGGGTCCCCTGCGCGAACCCACGGCCGTCGTCGACGTCGAGTCCGGAGAACCCGTGCCGCCCGGGGTGATCGGCGAGATCGTGAACACCTCCGGCCCCGGCTTGTTCGCCGGCTATTACAACGATCCCGACGCCACCGCCGAACGTATGCGCGGCGGTGTCTACCACACCGGCGACCTCGCCTGGGTCGACGACGACGGCTATCTGCACTTCGCCGGGCGCCTCGGTGACTGGCTCCGCGTCGACGGTGAGAACCTCGGCACCGGCCCCATCGAGCGGATCCTGCTCCGCCATCCCGAGATTCGCCAGGTCGCCGTCCACGGCATCCCGGTCGAGATCGGCGACGAGATCGAGGCGGTGCTCGTCGCGGATTCCGGCCTGGACCCGGACGACTTCGCCGAGTTCCTCTCCGCGCAGGACGATCTCGGTCCCAAGCAGTGGCCGCACCGCGTGCGGATCGTCGACTCGCTTCCGGAGACGGCCACATTCAAGACGGTGAAGCGACTGCTTGCCTCCGACCCCACCCCGCCGACCTGGCGACGCGAAGGTCGCGCCTACCGCCCCTGGCACAAACCCACCCCTTTTCCGTAAACCCACCCGACGTCGATGGGGCGTGTCTACGGAACAGTGGTGGGTCTGTGATCGGTGGGACAGGGGAACGATGTCGGGAGCCAGCACAGTGGACAAGCGTTTCTTCGGCCCGGCAACCCCGTTCGTGGCGATTGCCGCACTTGCCGTTTCGATGCTCGCTTACGCACTGCTGCGGGGGCTCGGACTCGTTCTCGTCGTTCTACTCCTCGTCATCGGCATAGTCGGAACGGTCGCCCATGGACGGACGCGCCAAGTGTGCACCGGCATCGCGACCGGGGCCCTGGTCTTCCTCGCCGGCTTCGCAATAGTAGGCGTCTTCTTCTTGAACTAGGCGTGCGCGCTGGTCCACAAGGAAACCCACCCCTTTTCGGCAGAATCACCACCCCTGAGGGTGCTGGGTCTGGCGAAAAGGGGTGGGTTTGTGGAGCGGGTCAGCCGTGGAGCGTCTTGTTCATTCGGCCGACGGCCTCCTCGTACTCGCTCACGAGGTCCGCGATGAGATCGGCGACCGGGGTGATCGCGTTGCAGCGCCCGACGATCTGGCCGGCGGGCATGGCGACGACGTCGGGGTTGTCAGCCGCCGAGATCCGCGCGTGCGCCTCCGCGACGAGCAGGTTCTGCAGCGGCATCGGCAACGGCTCGGGAGCGTTCTCGGCGTCCCAGGCGTCGGTCCAGGCGGTCTTCAGCAGACGGGCAGGCTTGCCCGAGTAGATACGACGACGCACCGTGTCCCGCGATGTCGCCTTGAGCAGTGCCTGCTGCACGGTCGACGGCTTGTCGGAGCCCTCGGGCACACCCAGCTTGTACTCCGCGGCGGTCAGCCAGTACGTCCCCATCCACACACCCTGTGCGCCGAGCGCGATGGCGGCGGCGATCTGGCGGCCGCTGCCGACGCCGCCGGCGGCGAGCACCGGGGCGGAGTCCCCGACCGCGTCGACGAGTTCGGGCCACAGGATCATCGAGGTGACCTCGCCGGTGTGGCCGCCGCCCTCGTAACCCTGCGCGATGACGATGTCGACGCCGGCCTCGACGTGGTGCAGCGCATGGTCTTTCGCGCCCGCAAGAGCCGCGACGAGCACACCGTTGTCGTGCGCGGTCTGGATGACGTCCGACGGCGGCGAGCCGAGGGCGTTCGCGATCAACTTGATCTGCCCGTACTTGCGACGATGCTCCATCGCAACGTCGACGTGAGAGCGGGCCACCGAATGCAGCCAGCCCAGCACACCCGAGTTCACGCGTTCCTCACCGGGCAGCGCCGGGACGCCGAGATCGTCAAGGGTGCGCTCGACGAACGCGCGATGCTCCGGCGGGATCATGGAGTCCAGGTCGACCTTGGACCCCTCGGTGGGGATCTTGGCGGGCATCACGATGTCGACGCCGAAGGGTTTGCCGTCGGTGTTCTCGTGCATCCACTCGAGGACCTCGTCGAGTTCCTCGGCCTCGTTGAACCGCACGCAGCCGAGCACGCCGAGCCCGCCGGCCCGGCTGATCGCCGCAGCGACGTCCTGGCTGGGGGTGAACCCGAAGATCGGGTACTCGATGCCGAACTTGTCGGCGAGTTCTGTACGCATTCTGCTTCTTCTCGTTTCCGGCGCTCTACGGCGCCTGTCACTCTTCGGCGCTACAGCGCTTCGTCGGCGGGTCGTTCGGCGGTGACCGACGCCCCCCAGCGGTAATCGGGTTTTCCTGCGGGCGAACGCTTGATCTCGTCGACGAACCAGACACTGCGCGGGCACTTGTAACCGGCCAGCTCCTTGCGGACGACGTCGTTGAGACTCTCCAGGGTGGGGCGGGCTCCGTCGCGGGCGGCGATGACCGCGGCGACGCGCTGACCCCAACGGTCGTCGGCGACCCCCACCACGACGGTGTCGAAGACGTCGGGATGCGCCTTGAGCGCGCCCTCGACCTCCTCCGGGAAGACCTTCTCGCCACCGGTGTTGATCGACACCGAGCCGCGGCCGAGCATCGTGATGCTGCCGTCGGCCTCGAGCACGGCGTTGTCGCCCGGGAGCGAGTAACGCACGCCGTTGAAGACCTTGAATGTCTTCGCCGACTTCTCCGGGTCGTTGTGATAGCGCAGCGGCACATGGCCGGACCGTGCCAACACCCCGACCTCGCCGCTGCCCGGTTCCACCGGCGTGCCGTCCTCGCGGAGGACGTGGGTCTCGCTGTCGGCGTTCACGCGCGGGCCACCGGTGTGCGGCGTGCCCTTCGCGACGATGCCCAGACCGCCGAAACCGGTTTCCGACGAGCCGATCGCGTCGACGATCACCGCGTTCGGGAACCGTTCCAGGAACTGCTCTTTCACGCTCGGCGAGAACAGGCAGGCGGACGAGGCGATCGACACGACACTCGACAGGTCGTACTCCTTGCCCTGCCCGAGAGCCTCGACCATGGGGCGCCCCATGGCATCTCCGGTGATGAACACGACGTTGACCTTGTGACGTTCGACGATCTCCCAGGCCGACGCCCCGCTGAAGTCCGGGTACACCACCGCTTTTCCGCCGGCGAACAACGACTGGAAGATCGCCCACTGCGAGCCGCCGTGGATGAACGGCGGGATCGGGTACCGGACCAGCTGCCCGCCTTCGGCGCCGGTCTTCGCGAGGTGCCACTCGTCGGGGATGGGTTCGCTGGTGTACCAGTCGATTCCGCCGCCGAGGACGCGCCACACGTCCTCTTGGCGCCAGACGACGCCCTTCGGCTTTCCGGTGGTGCCGCCGGTGTAGAGCATGTACAGGTCGTCGTTCGACCGTTCCTCGAAGTCGCGTTCCGAAGACGACTCGGCGATGGCGTCCTCGTAGCGGATCGCGTCGCCGTGGCCCTCGCAGCACAGGTCTTCCGACGTCCCGTCCTCGATCGCGATGCGAGACTCGATGGAAGGCGATTTCGGTAACGTGTTGCACACGCGCGACGAGTAGCGGCGCTCGTGGATCAGGACCTTCATCCCGGAGTCGGTGAAGATGTGCTCGAGTTCGGCCTCGACGTAGCGGTAGTTCACGTTCACCATGACCGCCCGGGCCTTGAAGATCGCGATCATCGCCTCGACCGACTCGATGGTGTTTCTGCTGTACAGACCCACCCGGTCGCCGGGCTGCACACCCAGCTCGCGGAGCTTGTGGGCGAGCGCGTTGGATCGCGCCTCGAGCTCCGCATACGTCCGGCTACGGTCGCCGGATTCCAGCGCGACGCGCTCGGGAACCAGGTCGACGGCATGCTCGATGAGATCGGCGATCGTATAGGCCATGGCTCCAAAATTAGAACGTGTTATCGTTCTGGGCAAGTGCGGAATATGACCGGGAGACAGCGATGACCACAGCCACCCCCACCGAGTCCGTCACCGACAAGGCTCCCGAGTGCCTCGTCGAGAAGCGCGGACACATTCTCATCGTCACGATGAACCGTCCGGAGGCGCGTAACGCGCTCTCCACCGAGATGATGCGGATCATGACCGAGGCCTGGGATCAGGTCGATTCCGACCCCGACATCCGGGTCGCGATCCTCACCGGTGCAGGCGGGTACTTCTGCGCCGGCGCCGACCTCAAGAGCATGAACAAGCAGGCCCCGGGCGACACCGTCGACTCCGGCGCCTGGAACCCGGCGTCCCTGCCGGCGCTGCTGAAGGGCCGTCGCCTGACCAAGCCGCTGATCGCCGCGGTCGAGGGACCGGCCATCGCCGGCGGTACCGAGATCCTGCAGGGCACCGACATCCGCATCGCCGGTGAGAGCGCGAAGTTCGGTGTCTCCGAGGCCCGTTGGGGCCTGTACCCGATGGGCGGCAGCGCGGTGCGCCTCGTCCGTCAGATTCCCTACACCGTCGCCTGCGACATCCTGCTGACCGGCCGCCACGTCACCGCACGTGAGGCCCTCGAGTACGGCCTCATCGGCCACGTCGTCGAGGACGGCAAGGCCCTCGACAAGGCGCTCGAGCTGGCCGAGAAGATCGCCGCCAACGGCCCGCTCGCCGTTCAGGGCATCCTCAAGACCATCCGGGACACCGAGGGTCTGCACGAACTCGACGCCTTCGAGCTCGACGCGAAGATCGGCGTCTCGGTCTTCAAGTCGAAGGACGCCAAGGTCGGCCCCCGTGCGTTCGCCGAGAAGCGCACACCGGAGTTCACCGGCGAGTGAGGGCCACCGACCACCGGTGAGAATCCACACCGCACTCTTCGGCCCGCAGCAGGCGGTCGAACGCACCCGGACCCTCCGGGACGTCGGAATCGACGGGGTGTTCACCTTCGACGGCCCGCACGATGTATTCAGTCCGCTGTTCGGTGCGGCCGGCGTCGACGACGTCGCGCTGATGACCAACGTCGCGATCGCGTTCCCGCGCAATCCGATCACCGTCGCCCACCAGGCCAACGATCTCCAGCTGCTCAGCGGCGGCCGGTTCACGCTCGGTCTCGGCACCCAGATCCGCCCGCAGATCGAGAAGCGGTTCGGGGTGCCGTTCGAGCGTCCGGTCGACCGGATGGTCGAGTTCGTCTCCGCACTGCGCGCGATCTTCGACTGCTGGCAGAACGGCACCCGCCTCGACTTCGACGGCGAGTTCTACCGACATCGGCTCATGACGCCGATGTTCAACCCGGGACCGAATCCGCACGGGTTCCCGCCGATCTTCGTCGGCGCCCTCGGGCCGCGGCTGACGCGTGCAGTCGCCGAACACGCCGACGGCCTGCTGGTCATGCCGTTCACCACCGACCGGTTCGTTCGCGAATCGATCCTGCCGCGCGTCGACGCCGGACTGTCGGCGTCGGGGCGCCGTCGCGAGGACTTCTCGGTGGTTCCGGAAATCATCGTCGCCACCGGTCGCACCGAGGAGGAGTTCGAGACCTCGGTCGGCGCAGCGCGGCGACTGCTGTCCTTCTACGGCTCGACGCCCGCCTACCGTCCGGTCCTCGAGATGCACGGCTACGGCGATCTGCAGACCGAACTCAACCTGCTGTCGAAGCAGGGGCGCTGGGCCGAGATGGTCGGACTCGTCGACGACGAACTCCTCGAACTCATCGCCGCCCACGGCAGCCCCCGCGATGTGGCCGCGACGATCCGCGCACGCTCGCACGACATCGCCACGGATGTCGCCATCTACCAACCGTTTCCGCTCGCCGACGAGACGCTCGCCGAGATCATGGACAGCCTCGACGAGTAGCGCACACCCCTCGATGCCTGAGGTGCGGGGAGTGCAACGCACCCAGGTCCGCTGCCTGAGGTG
>NZ_JSYC01000083.1:0-69443 GCF_054823965.1 Gordonia sp. GN26
GGCGAGGAGCTTGCGACGAGCCGTATCGAAGCCAGCCGACGCAGCTCACACGAGCCGCGGCACCGGGGTGCGTCGGTACGGGCTGATCGCGGCCCGCATACGCGTGACGATGAGGTCGACGATGCGCGGGTCCGGGCCGAGGGGTGCGGCGACGGCGTCGGCGCCGTAGGTCTCCAGACGCTGGTGGAAGAGCCCGGGTGCGAGCAGGTAGCTCGCGACCACGACGCGGCGTCCGGTGCGGCGCGCCTTCTCGATCGCCTCCGGGACCGACGGTTGCGCGGTGGTGATGAACCCGACCTCCACGCGACCGCCGATCAGGGATTCCAGTTGCCGTGCGGCCAGATGCACCTGGCCGCAGGCACTGGAGTCCGACGACCCGGCGGCGGCCAGGACCACCGCGTCGCCCGGCTCCCAGCCGGCCTCGGCGAGCCGCAGGCGGGCGACCGCCGCGATCGCCGGGTCGGGGCCGAGTGCTCGGGTCACGACTGTGTCGGAGCGGCCGGCGAGCGCGACGTGTTCGGGGATGTCCTTGCGGACGTGGTACCCCGATGCGAGGAAGGCCGGCACCAGGACCGCGGGCTTGTCGAGGTCGGCGATGACCTCGCAGGGTGTCGGCCCGAGCACGTCGACGAAAGCGGTGCGGGTGAGTCCGATCCGCGCGCTGACGGCCTCGGCGATCTCGGCGATCACGTTGACGCCGTGCGGGTTACGGGTGCCGTGAGCGACCAGCACAGGACTGACGTCGCGCAGGCGGTCGCCGTGCGGGAGCCGAACAGTGCCATCTTGCAGGACGTTGTCTCGCATGTGTCCTCCCCTGGACGTGGTCATTCGTCTTCGGCGTCGTACTCGAGGTCGACGGCCAGGCGGTAACCGCGTTTGACGACGGTCTGGACCATTTTCGAATCCCCCAGTGCCGCACGGAGTCGCGCGACCGCGACCTCGACGGCGTGGGTGTCGGAGCTGTCGCCGGGCAGCACCGCGAGCATCTCCTGCCGCGACACCACCCGACCGGGGTTGCGTGCGAGCAGCTTCAGCAGCAGCAGACCCGTCGCCGACAGATCCTTCAGCTCGCCGTCGACGACGACGGCCTGGCCGCGGATCGCGGTGTCGTGTCCGGCGACCCGCAGCACGTGGGTGCGGCGCGGTAGTTCGTCGGTGATCAGGCGCGCGAGCGCTCCGAGCCGGAACCGGCGCGGGTACGTCGTCGGGATCTGCAGCGCCTCCAGCGGACTGGCGGTCACCGATCCCACGCACATCACCGGGACCGCCGTGCGCAGTGCGTGCACGAACTGTTGCAGTTTGCCCAGTTCCTTGGCGCGGGTGAGGATCGACGCCGCGGCCGGTGCGCTGGTGAAGGTGATCGCGTCGAGGTCGCCGCGCAGAACCTGCGCGATCATCTTGTCGATGCGCGCCACGTCCGGGTGCATGTTCCACCGGTAGACCGGGATCGGCACGACCTCGGCGCCCGCGGCCCGCAGGACGGTGCAGAAGTCCGGCAACGGTTCCCACTCGCTCGTCGCACCGTGGAGCTGTACGGCGATCCGCACACCCTCGACGCCCTCGGCGAGCAGGTGATCGAGCACCTCCGAGGAGGACTCGCTCTCCGGCGACCACTCCTCCCGCAGGCCCGCGGCGCGGATCGCGCCCTTCGCCTTGGGGCCGCGAGCGATCAGCCTGCTCTGCGACAGCGAACGCAGCACGTCCTCGGCGTTGCCCCAACCGTCGGCCGCCTCGATCCAGCCGCGGAATCCGATGCCGGTGGTCGCCACCATGATCTGCGGCGGCGAGGCGATGATCTCCTCGGTCACCCGCTCGAGTTCGGTGTCGTCGACGAGCGGCAGGATGCGGATCGTCGGAGCCTGGACGACCCGGGCACCGCGTCGTTCCAGCAGTACGGCGAACTCCTCGGCACGACGCGCCGCGGTGATGCCGATGGTGAATCCGGTGAGTGGCAACGGGTCGGACTCGGCCGCATCACCGGGAAGATTGATGGTGTTCACGCGGGAAAGAACACCTCGACGATCCGCTCGACGACGCGTACGCCGTAGCTCGGCACGGAGACCGATTCGTCGTCCAGGCAGACACCGGTCCGCAGCGCGAAGACCTGCTTGCCCAGCGGCGAGGCCACCGTCGGCTCGCCGGCACGGTCACCGGTGAGTCCGCGCGAGAGCACCGCGGCGCGACCGAACGGGTCGATGTTGCCGATGGCGTACAGGCGCGAGCGGCCGGGAGCCGCCTCCCGATCGGTCTCCGCGGCCGGCAGACGGAACAGCGCCGCCTGCTCACCGCGTGGTCCGAGCACCGCTACTCCGCGTCCGATGATCAGGTCGTCGATCGGGCACGCCCTCACCCAGGCTCCCTCGACCGGCCCCGACGCGTCGGCTCCCGACCGCTGCCCGGTCTCGTCTGGTGCGATGGTCATGTCGGCACTCCTTCCTTCACCGGCGCTGCGGTCACAACCGACCCGGTGTTCTCCTCCGCTCCCGGACGCACCTGCGGCATGTCGAGCAGCACCGGCACCTTACGTTCGTACTCGGCGAACCGGATGGTCGGGTCGACCACGTCGGGTGCGTTCACGAACGACACGAACCGCTTCAACTTGTCCTCGTCGTCGAGCACCGCCGCCCATTCGTCCCGGTATCCGGCGACGTGCCGGGCCATCGCGTCCTCGAGTTCGGCGGCGAGTCCCAGGCTGTCGTCGCAGACGACCGCCTTGAGGTGGTCGAGACCGCCTTCGAGGGACTCCAGCCACGGCGCGGTGCGCTGCAGCCGGTCGGCGGTACGGATGTAGAACATGAGGTACCGATCAATGTAGGCGACCAGGGTGTCGTCATCCACTCCGCTGGCCAGCAGCTGCGCATGTTTGGGGCTCTGACCGCCGTTGCCGCCGACGTAGAGGTTCCAGCCGTTCTCGGTGGCGATCACGCCGACGTCCTTGCCGCGGGCCTCCGCGCATTCGCGGGCACACCCGGAGACGCCGAACTTGATCTTGTGCGGCGACCGCAGGCCCCGGTACCGCTTCTCGAGGAAGACCGCCATGCCGACCGAGTCCTGAACGCCGTAGCGGCACCAGGTGGAACCGACGCAGCTCTTCACCGTGCGCAGGCTCTTGCCGTAGGCGTGCCCGGACTCCATCCCGGCGTCGACGAGGCGTCGCCAGATCTCGGGCAGCTGGTCGACGCGGGCACCGAACAGGTCGATGCGCTGGCCACCGGTGACCTTGGTGTACAGCCCGTAGTCACGGGCGATCTCGCCGATCACGATGAGCTGCTCGGGGGTGACCTCACCGCCCGGCATGCGGGGCACCACCGAGTACGACCCGTTCTTCTGCATGTTCGCGAGGAAGTGGTCGTTGGTGTCCTGCAGTCCGGCCTGCTCGCCGTCGAGGATGTGATCGCTCGACGTCGAGGCGAGGATCGAGGCGACGGTCGGCTTGCAGATCTCGCAGCCCTGGCCGGTGCCGTAACGGTCGATGAGATCGGAGAAGGTCCTTATGCCGGTGACAGCGACGATCTCGTACAGTTCGGCGCGTGACTGGGCGAAGTGATCACACAGCGACTTGCTGAGTTCGACGCCCGACGCGGAGAGCAGCTGCTTGATGCTGGGCACACAACCGCCGCAGGTGGTGCCGGCCGAGGTGCAGCCCTTGATCGCGGCGATGTCGCAGGCGCCGTCGGCGATGGCCGAGCAGATCGAGCCCTTCGACACCCCGTTGCAGGAGCAGATCTCGGCATCGTCGGGCAGCGCGTCCATGCCGACGCCGGTGCCGCCCTCCGGGGCGATCAGGGCCGCGGGGTCGCCGGGGATCTCGCGACCGACCATCGGCTTGAGCAGGGCGTACGCCGACGCGTCGCCGACCAGGATCCCGCCGAGCAGGGTCTTCGCGTCGTCGCTGACGACGATCTTGGCGTACTTGCCCGCGACCGCGTCGTGGTAGGTGATCTCGAGGGCGTTCTCGGTGGTCGCGAACGCATCGCCGAAGCTGGCGACGTCGACGCCGAGCAGTTTCAGCTTGGTCGACATGTCAGCGCCGGGGAAGGTCGACGAGCCGCCGAGGAGACGGTCGGCGACGACCTCGGCGGTCGAGTAGCCGGGGGCGACGAGTCCGTAGCAGCGGCCCTCCACCGCGGCGACCTCACCGATGGCGAAGATGTGCTCGTCGTCGGTGACGCAGTTCGTGTCGACGAGGACACCGCCGCGCTCGGCGACCGCGAGGCCCGCGTCGCGGGCGAGCTGGTCTCGGGGCCGGACGCCCGCGGAGAAGACGACCAGCGAGGCGTCGATCAGCGACTCGTCGGAGAGCGTGACACGCAGGCCGCCGTTCTCCGCGTCGGCGATCTCCGAGGTGCCGACGCCGGTGTGGACCTCGAGGCCGAGGTCGGTGACGAGGTTCTTCAGGATCGCGCCGCCCCCGGCGTCGACCTGCATCGGCATCAGCCGCGGTGCGAATTCGACCACGTGCGGCTTCAGGCCCATCAGCTTGAGCGCGTTGGCCGCCTCGAGCCCGAGCAGACCACCTCCGACCACGACGCCCGTCGCCCCCGGGCCGGCCGCGTCGGCGGCTGCCCGGATGTCGTCGAGGTCGTCGAGCGTGCGGTAGACGAAGCACTTCGAGTTGTCGTGACCCGGCACCGGCGGCACGAAGGCGTACGAACCCGTCGCGAGAACGAGTGCGTCATAGGCGATCTCACAGCCACCGGAGGTCACCACGCGTCGATGCACGCGGTCGATGCCGGTGACGGCCTCTCCCAGATGCGTGACGACGAGATCGTCGCCGTCGTAGGTGTTGCCGTCCAGCGCGAGCGAATCACGCTGCCACGCACCGACGTAGGAGGACAGACCCACGCGGTCATAGGCCGGATCGCGCTCCTCGGAGACGATCTCGACGCGCCACCGGTTCTCGGTGTCACGCTTGCGCATCTCCTGCACGAAGCGGTGGCCGACCATGCCGTGACCCACCACGACGACGGTGTTGCGGCCGGTGTTGGTCTCGCTGCTCATTGTCTACTCCCTGTGCCTTGCCTGATGGTCGAGTTGCGCCGCGGGCGAACTCAGGCCAGTGCTTCCCTGGTGGCCGGCTCGCCGGTACCTGCGGTGGTTCCGGCGGCCTCCGCGACCGGCAGATCGGTGGTCTCGCCGACGACGATCGGGCGTCGTGCGTAGAACCACCAGGTGACCACCGCGGCCACCACGTAGAAGGTGAGGAACACCCAGAAGGCCTGCGTCGCCGATTGATTGGACTTGTAGCTGGACCGCAGCACCAGGTTGATGCCGACACCGCCGAGACCGCCTGCCGCACCGGCGATGCCGATGAGCGCACCGGACATGCTGCGCGACCAGGTCGACTTGCCGAAGGCGTTCAGCCCCGACAGCGTCTGCGCCTTGTGCTCCCAGATCGTCGGGATGATCTTGTACACCGATCCGTTCGCGATGCCGGAGATCAGGAACAGCAGGATGAAGCCGGTGATGAAGGCCGCGAGGACACCGCCGCTGATCACCTTGCCGTTGGCGTCGGCCGACATACCCGCGATCACGAGGATCGAGGCCGAGGCGGCCATCGCGATGAAGCAGTACAGCGTGACCTTGCCGCCGCCGATACGGTCGGCTAGCTTGCCGCCGTAAGGGCGGGCCAGCGAACCGAGAAGCGGTCCGATCCAAGCGATCTGCGCTGCCGCGAGCGCGGGCTTGGAGGCACCGGCGGAGGTGAAGCTGATGTTGAGGACCTGGCTGAACGCGAAACCGAAACCGATGAACGAGCCGAAGGTGCCGATGTAGAGCAGGCAGATGAGCCAGGTGTCGCGGTATTTGAGGCAGTCGATCATCGCCCTGCCGCTGGCGGTCTGGTGGTCGAGGTTGTCCATGTAGATCGCCGCGCCGATGCCCGCGACCGCGAGTGCCACGAGGTAGATCGCGCAGACGATCTCCGGCTGGTCGGCGAAGAGCCAGATGACCAGCAGGCCGATGACCTGGACGACCGGGACGCCGATGTTGCCGCCGCCGGCGTTGAGGCCGAGCGCCCAGCCCTTGAGTCGCTGCGGGTAGAAGGCGTTGATGTTGGTCATCGAGGAGGCGAAGTTGCCGCCGCCGAAGCCGGTGATGGCCGCGACCGCGAGGAACCAGCCGAACCCGAACTCGCCCGGGTTCATCATCAGCATCATCGTCAGGCCGGTGGGGACGAGGAGGACGATGGCGGAGAAGATCGCCCAGTTGCGTCCGCCGAACCTCGCGGTGGCCTGGGTGTAGGGGATGCGCAGGCACGAGCCGACGAGGGTCGCGGTCGCGGCGATGACGAACTTCTGATCCATGCTGATGCCGTACTCCGGGCCCATGAACAGGGCCATCACGGAGAACAGCGACCAGATCGAGAAACCGACGTGTTCGCAGATCACCGACCACACGAGGTTGCGCTTGGCGATCGCGGCGTTGCCGTTCTCCCAGGCGACCCGGTCCTCGGGGTCCCAGTCGGTGATGGTGTGGTCACGCTTGAGCTGTGCTCTGAGGTCTGCGAATGCCATGCGTCCCCGTCTTCCGATGCTTGGTGGTCACTGCACGAGCAGTGCGGGCTGTCTTCTCGACACGACAGCGCGCTGTCATATCGGACGCCGACACCGATGTCGTGCGACTGAGACCAAGCATCCCGGGGACGTGTTGCGCGGATTTTCCGCGAGGTGACCGGACCGTCACGTTGTTCTCACTTCGGCACGCAGGCCGTGTGAGAACTCGGACAAACCGCGATCAGGGCTGTGAGCTGCGGTTATACGAGCAAACGTACCAGCTCGACGACCCGCTGCAACCCGGGCAGTGCGCCGGCCGTCGAGCGCGGGTGCAGGGCGTGGACGGCCAGACGGAACATCGTCGCCCGCAGCATCATCTGCGGCCACTCCGGTTGATCCGACCACCGCTGAACGAGTTCGGTGTCGGCGCCGCCCCAGGCTAGGGCGTCGACCACGGCCACCGCGGCCGCCCACGGGGCAGGCCGCCAGTAGGGGACGATGTCGGTGATGCCCGGTGCCGCGGCACCGGCGAAGAGCACGGTGCCGAACAGATCACCGTGCACGACCTGAGACGGCAGGTCGACCGGCTTGCGGAGCTTCGCCAGCGTTCTCAGCATCTCGACGCTCTGCACGCCGTCGGGTGCGGTCGGCTCGACCATGCCCGCGGCACGTGCCGAGCGCAGCGGCACCTCCTCCCACGCGGCCCGGTCGGCGGCGGTGAAGACGTCGACGTCGGTGTGTGGCGGCGCGGGCGGCTGCAGCAGGAACCGCGGGCGTTCGAGGGACGCAGTCGCCTCGTGTAGACGGTCGGCGACGAGGACGACCTCGTCGTGGCGTGGTTCGGGTGTTCCGGCGATGTAAGTGTCGGCCCGCCACCCCGAGACGACATAGCGGCCGTCGGTGGCACGGAACGGGCGTGCGATCCGCATGCCCTCGACGTAGAGCGTCTCGCGGACGGCTGCCGACCAGGCGGCGCGCGCGTGGTCGGGCACGAGCGACAGCACGACCTCACCGACGCGCCAGCCACCGATCCATGATTCGCCCATGGCGACGGGCGGATGGGAGGTGAGCCCGAACGTGTTCAGCACGTGTTCGGGCGGCTCGACGGTATTCACCAGGTCAGATTACCGAGCGCCGGTGACCGATTCGAGAAGGCACGCGGTGGGAGCACCCGGGAACGGATGCCCCCACTGCGGTGAGAAGGTGCTCAGTAGACCGGCAGCGTCTTGTCGACCTGGTTGGCCCAGGCGGTCACCCCACCCTGCAGGTGGGTGGCGTCGGCGAAACCGGCTCGCTTGAGTGCGGCGAGCGCCTCGGCCGACCGGATGCCGGTCTTGCAATACAGGACGGTCGGACGGTCCTGCGGGACCTTCGCCAGGCCCTCGCCGGAGAGGATCTCGCCCTTGGGGATGAGGGTCGCGCCCTCGATCCGCACGATGTCCCACTCCACCGGCTCGCGCACGTCGATGATCGCGAGCTTCTCTCCCGCGTCGATCTTCTGCTTGAGCTCGGCGGCGGTGAGCGTCGAGCCGGCCGCGGCGTCAGAGGCCTCGTTGGACACCACACCGCAGAAGTCGTCGTAGTCGATGAGGCCGGCGATGCGCTCGCCCTCCGGGTCCTTGCGGATCTTGATGGTCCGGTAGGTCATGTCGAGGGCGTCGTAGACCATGAGGCGACCGAGCAGCGGTTCACCGATACCGCAGATGAGCTTGATGGCCTCGGTGCCCATGATCGATCCGATCGAGGCGCACAGGATGCCGAGGACACCGCCCTCGGCGCACGACGGCACCATCCCGGGCGGCGGGGCCTGCGGGTAGAGGTCGCGGTAGTTGATGCCGCGGCCGTCGGGGGCGTCCTCCCAGAACACCGACGCCTGGCCCTCGAAGCGGTAGATCGATCCCCAGACGTACGGCTTGTGCGCGAGCACCGCGGCGTCGTTGACCAGATAACGGGTCGCGAAGTTGTCGGTGCCGTCGAGGATGAGGTCGTACTGCGAGAACAACTCGATCGCGCCCTCGGGTTCGAGTCGCTGATCGTGGATGTTCACGGTGACGTACGGGTTGATCTCGAGGATCGAGTCCCGCGCGCTCTCGGCCTTCGGGCGTCCGATGTCGGACTGGCCGTGGATGACCTGGCGCTGCAGATTGGACTCGTCGACGATGTCGAATTCGACGATGCCGATGGTGCCGATACCCGCCGCGGCAAGGTACAGCAGCGTCGGAGAACCGAGTCCACCGGCGCCGATGACGAGCACCTTCGCGTTCTTCAGGCGCTTCTGCCCGTCCATCCCCACATCCGGGATGATCAGATGGCGGCTGTAACGGGCCACCTCTTCATTGCTCAGTTCGGCTGCCGGCTCCACGAGGGGTGGCAGCGACCCGGTGAGCGACCCTTGCGACGACACGAACGCCTCCAGTAATCGGCGAGTACACGGACTCTTGGCACAACCACCGGAGTCGCCCGCTCATTCCCGGGGTCAGCGCTTGGGGAACGGCCAGGGATTCGGGCGGCAGACGAACGTGCGATTGGCCTTCATGTCCGGGTCGAGGGCCATGATCTCGGAGTTCGCGGTGCCGAAGGACTGTTGCATCATCACCGGCGCGAGCGCCCCGTTCTCGCGGCACGGCTCGTGCGATGCGTAGCCGAGTCCGTGTCCGACCTCGTGATTGACGAGGTACTGGCGGTAGGCGATGTCGTCACCCTGATAGGACAGAGCACCGCGCACCCAGCGGGCCTCGTTGAGCGTCACCCGTTCCTGCGGCGGGTAGTAACAGGAGGTCTCCAGCTTGATCTGGTATCCGCACAGTTCGCGGGTCGTGCCGGTGGAGACCAGGGTGATGCGCAGGTCCGGCTCGCCGCGGTCGATGCGGCGGAAGCTCACGCGCCCGTCGCCGATCCAGCTGCGCGGGTTGGCCAGCGTCATGTCGACCATCTTCGCGAAGGTCGGGTCGCCGCCGTAGTCCTGCGGATTCAGGCCGTTCTCCACCTCGACGGTGTAGGTGTACTCCTGGCCGCCGGTGCCGACCTTCGGACCCGCTCCGCGCAGCACCCGGAAGGTCTGCTTGCCCTGTGTGGTGAACGGGCCGCCCTGCGGCAGGGTGCCGGCGGGCAGTGCCGCGGCCTGGATGTCACCGGTCGGCGCACCGATCGGGCGTGTCTCGGTGCTGATGTCGGTGTTGCGGGCAGCCGAGTCGGGATTGACCGCGGCGGTCGGGGCCAGATCGGAACCCCGTCCGTCCTGGATGGTCACCACGATGAGAGCGATCGTGAGAATCGTCAGAACCGGGATGGCGTAGGCGCGCCAACCATACGTCGAGACGAACCGGCCGAGAGCCGACTGCTTCTTGTATTCGGGCTGCGCATCGCGGTCGACGCGGGGACGGCCGTTGTCATCGGTCGGGTCCCAGCGCGCCCGAAGCGGCTGGTCCGGCTTGGGACGCCCCGACGATCTCGGGCCGACATCCTTGGTGCGCACCGGTCCCTCGTCGAGGCCGGTGCCGCCATCCTCTGTGCGGCTCACGAAACAACTTTCTCACAGCGGACCGCAGATACTGCGCAGGAAGGTCTCCCGAGTACGATCTTCGCCATGTCGACCGCAACCAACGCGTCCTCGGTACCCGGACGCAGTACGCGCCTGCCGCGCAGCGCACGGCGCATGCAGTTGCTCGATGCGGCCAGTGAGATCTTCGTCGAACGCGGCTACCACGCTGCGGGGATGGACGAGATCGCCGTGCACGCGGGAGTGAGCAAACCCGTCCTGTATCAGCACTTCCCGTCGAAGCTGGACCTCTACATCGCGGTCGTCGACTCGCATGCCGAGAAGCTGGTCAGCGACGTCAACACCGCCCTGCGCACCACGACCGACAACCGGAAGCGTGTCCGGGCCGCGGTCGAGGCCTTCTTCGACTTCATCGACCAGGACAACTCGGGCTACCGGCTGATCTTCTCGTCCGACGCCTCCGACCCGGCGGTCATCCGTCGCGTCGAAGGTGCGACCGAGGCGTGCGTCGACGCGGTGTACGGCCTGGTCATGCACGACTCCGGCCTCGACCCGTATCGCTCGCGTATGCTCGCCTCCGGGCTCGTCGGCGCCAGCCAGGTCAACGCGCGTTACTGGCTCGAGGCCAAGCGTCCCGTCGACAAGCAGACGGCCGTCGACACCACCGTCGCACTGCTCTGGGGCGGTCTGTCCCACTTCCCGCGCCAGGCCGCACCGCAGGCCGACGCCGAGTCGCCGGCGGAGGACACCGACTCCGGTCCGGCCTGAGACCCCGACGACGGGTCCCGGACATACGACTAGGGTCCGGCGCGCACCTCGCGATTATTCGCAACGGTGCGCGCCGGACCCTTGTTCGTGGGTCTGTGTCCCGCCTCAGGAACCGAATCCGACGCGACGGTTCTCCGACGCCCCGACCTCGACGTAGGCGATCTTGGTGACCGGGATCAGGTAACGGGCGCCCTTCTCGTCCACCAGGGCCAGCAGCTGCTGCTTGCCGCCGAGTGCCGCCTCGACCTCGGCGTAGGCCTCGTCGCTGGTCAGCGACGTCGCGACGGTCAGCTCACGCGGGCTGTCGGTGATGCCGATCTTCACTTCCACGGCCATGTGCCGCCCTCCTCCGGTGTCAACAACGCTTGCCGCACAAGGTTAGTCCAGCGGTCATGGGGCCGGACAGCCGCTCCGCTGACAGCGAAAAGCGGCGGGAACGAGCAGGAGGTCAGTCGAGTCCGAGATCGGCCATGCGCTCGGCGTGTTTGGCCGCGACCGCGTCGAAGAAGTGGGCGACCCCGGACAGCGAGGAGGCCCCGGAGAACAGCAGGTCGGTGACCTCCTCCTCGGCGGCGAGCACCCACTGCGCGTGGGTGATGGCCTCACCCAGGAGACGACGACCCCACAGGACCAGCGCGGACTTGATGGACGGATCGGCCTCGACGGCCGCCCGGACCTGCTCACGCGCGAACGCCGAATTGGCGGTCTCCGCCATCACCTCGGCCATCACGGTGCGCGAATCGGGCGGGAGCATGTCGGACAGTTCGACGTAGAAGTCGGAGGCCAGGCCGTCACCGACGTAGGCCTTGACCAACGCCTCGTACCAGGTCTTCGGGGTGGTGGCCCGGTGGTATTGATCGAAGACCGAGCGGTAGCGTTCGACGGCCTCGGCCGCGGTGAGCCCCGTCATCGTCTCGACTCGCTCGGCGAGGCGGTCGAAGTGGCCGACCTCGGAGGCTGCCATGCGCGCGATCGCGATCTTGCTCGGCACGTCGGGAGCCATCGCCGACTCCTCGATGAGGCGATGGAAGGCGGCGAACTCGCCGGCCAGCAGCACCGCGAACAGCTTCCCGACCACGCGGTCCTGGGTCTCGATCGCAGCTACCGGGGTGATGTCGGAGGGTTCGGAAACAGGCGCCATGAGGTGATGGTAGCGGCCTCTCAGGAAGCACCAAGTACACTCGACCTCGGTGCACCCCGACGGGACCCCCCGGCGCCTGCCCGCCGAGCTGCGTGATCATCGTTTGCTCCCCGGCGCGAGCGTGTGGATGCGGCCGATTGGTTCCGACGACGAACCCCCGTGATGTACGCGGGATCGAGACAGCGAGTTCCACGCGGAATCGAAGAGTTCGTCGCCCGACGCCCGGCCGAATCCCCGGTACCACCACGACATTTGCGCGCGCACTTTCGAGCTTTTTCCTCGTGCGCGCAGGAATCACACGCGCGCAAGAGAACTGGCCAGAAAGGCAACAACCGCACATGAGCGATTCGGCCGTGCAGACGACCATCGTCGACGAAACCCACACCGCCCCCACCTTCGCCGAACTCGGCGTGGACGAGCGTATCGTCTCGGCACTCACCGAGGACGGCAAGACCCAGACGTTCGCCATCCAGGAACTGACCCTCCCCCTCGCCATGGGCGGAGACGACCTCATCGGTCAGGCCCGTACCGGCATGGGCAAGACCTACGGCTTCGGCATCCCGCTGCTCCATCGCCTCGCCAACGCCGAGGCCTCGGGTGTCCGGCCCCTCGACAACACCCCCCGCGCCCTGATCATCGTGCCCACGCGCGAGCTCTGCGTGCAGGTGACCAGCGACCTCGAGATCGCCGCCAAGAACACCGACGTCACCCTCGCCGACGGCACCAACCGCATGCTGAAGATCACCTCGATCTACGGCGGCCGACCCTACGAGGCGCAGATCGCCGAGCTGCAGTCGGGCGTCGACGTCGTCGTCGGCACCCCGGGTCGCCTCCTCGATCTCGCCCAGCAGGGCCACCTCGTGCTCGGCAAGGTCTCGATCCTCGTCCTCGACGAGGCCGACGAGATGCTCGACCTCGGCTTCCTCCCGGACATCGAGCGCATCATGTCCGCGCTGCCGACCCCGCGCCAGACGATGCTGTTCTCGGCGACCATGCCGGGCCCGATCGTCACCCTGGCCCGCACCTTCCTGCACCGGCCCACTCACATCCGGGCCGAGAACGCCAACGACTCGGCGGTGCACGACCGCACCAAGCAGTACGCCTACCGTGCGCACGCTCTCGACAAGGCCGAGCTCGTGGCCCGCATCCTGCAGGCCGAGGGCCGCGGCGCGACGATGATCTTCACCCGCACCAAGCGCACCGCGCAGAAGGTCGCCGACGACCTCGCCGAGCGCGGGTTCAAGGTCGGCGCCGTGCACGGCGACCTCGGTCAGGTGGCTCGCGAGAAGGCCCTCGGCCGGTTCCGCGACGGCACCATCGACGTCCTCGTCGCCACCGACGTCGCCGCCCGCGGCATCGACATCGACGACGTCACCCACGTCATCAACTACCAGTGCCCCGAGGACGACAAGACCTACGTGCACCGCATCGGGCGCACCGGTCGTGCGGGCCGTACCGGCATCGCCGTGACCCTCGTCGACTGGGACGAGCTGCACCGCTGGGAGCTCATCGACAAGGCCCTCGGGCTCGGCATCCCCGAGCCGGTCGAGACCTACTCGACGTCGGAGAACCTGCGCGAGGACCTGTCGATCCCCGATTCGGCCACCGGCCGCATCGTGGCCGCCAAGCCCGCCCGCGACCCGAACGAGACCCGCGAGACACGTGAGGACCGGGAACCGCGCAAGCGGTCGACCCGCACCCGTCGTCGTACCCGCGGCGGCCAGGGTTCCGAGGCCGGCGACACCGCGAAGTCCGCAAACACCGCGGAGTCCACCGCCACCGCCGAGAGCGGCGAGTCGGCGAGCAACGACACCAAGGCTTCCGGTGAGGACAACGGCGACGGCACCTCGAAGCCGCGTCGTCGTCGCCGCCGTCGCGGTGGGGCCAACCGCAAGCCCGCGGGCGAGGGTTCGGGCGCCGGCGACGCGACCCCCGTCTCTGCTCAGTCCGCAGCCGAGTAACCCACCACGAGTCCACGCGTGGCACGCGTCAAACCGGAGCGGCGCCGGCCGATCGATCTCGCGGCCACCGCGACCATCATCGTGCTCGTCGCCGTCGCCGGGCTGATCGCCTGGCTGGTGAGCCCGGTACGTGGAACGACCAGCGTCCAGGCGCAGTCCGCCCCGCCCCGGGTCGAACAGCCCGCAACGGTGCCGGACGCCTTCGCGCCGCGCTGGCAGGCCTCCTCCGATGCCACTGTCGCCCCGGCGATCGCCGATTCGGTGGTCGTGACGGGCGACGGTGGCTCCGTCATCGGTCACGACCCGTCGTCCGGGGCCGAACTGTGGTCCTATCGCCGGGACCTCGACCTGTGCGTCGTCGACACCGCATGGACCGCCAGCAACGATCTCGCGCTCGCGGTCTATCGCAATTCGCGGGGCTGCTCCGAGGTCACCGCGCTCGACGCGAAGACCGGTGCCCGCAAGGGCTCCCGGACCAGTGACGCCGACGACGACCTACGCCTCGTCAGCGATTACGGGTACGTGGTCGCCCAGGGCTCCGGGCGACTGGAGACGTGGGGTTCGAATCTGGTCCGCGGCGTCGAATACGGCCGCGTGGAGGCGCCCGTGCGCCCGGAGGACGAGGCGAAGCGCAAGGACTGCGTCATCTACTCCTCGGCCATCACCGGCGATCGCATGTCCGTCGTCGAACGGTGCGCCGACGACCCGGGCTACCGGCTGACCGTGCTGGGCGCCCTCCTCGACGACGACGAACGGGTCGAGCAGTACGGTTCGACGCTGATCACCGGTGACGTCAGCGGACCTCCGCCGGTGGTGATCGCGATGTCGTCGACGGGTATCGCCGTCTACGACGGTGGGGCGAGTCCTGCCGAACCGCCGGCGCTCGGCGGCGACAGCGGACCGTCGATCCGCCGCTTCGATTCCGAGGGCGTGGCCACCGGTTCGAACACCGTCGCCGGGGATGCCGCGCCGCCGAAGGGCAGCGTCCCGCTCGAGGGCAACGGCATCGTCACGTACTGGACCGGCAAGGCCACCGTGGTGCTGGATGCGCAGAGCCTCAAGCCGATCTACCAGGTGCCGGCGACGCTCGGTCCCGGTCAGGTGATGGCGGGGCAACTCCTGCTGCCGAGTGCGTCGGGGATCAGTGTGCGCGACGTCGCGGGCGGTCGTGAGATCCGTTCGATCCCACTCGACCGCAGCAGCGCACCGGACGGCGTGGTGAACCTGCGGGTCATCGGCGACACGGTCGTCGAACAGCGCGGTACGACGGTCGAGGCCTTCGGACCGGCCTGACCCCGTCCGTTCGACGCCTCAGAAGTCGACGGTCCGCACATCCTCCCCCGCGTCCCAGTGCTTCCACAGGTTCTCCGCGAGTTCGCGATATGCGGTGGCGCCCTTGTTCTTTCGCCCACGCATGACCGACGTTCCGGAGGCGGAGGCCTCCGCGAACCGGACCGTGCGCGGGATCGGCGGGCTCAGCACCGGCAGGTCGTAGCGATCGGCGACGTCGGAGAGGACGTCCCGGCTGTGTGTGGTCCGGGCGTCGAACAGCGTCGCCACCGCTCCCAGCATCTCGAGGTTCGGATTGGTGATCTGCTGGACCTCGCGGACCGTACGCAGCAGCTGTCCCACGCCGCGATGGGCGAGCGTCTCGCACTGCAGGGGGACGATCACCTCGTCGGCCGCGGTCAGTCCGTTGAGCGTGAGCACGCCCAGCGACGGCGGGCAGTCGACGATGATGACGTCGAAGTCCTGCCCGACCTCGGCGAGTGCCCGCTTGAGTGCGTACTCACGTCCCGGCCGCATCAGCAGCAGGGCTTCGGCCCCCGCCAGGTCGATGGTGGCGGGCAGCAGCGTCACCTTGTCCTCGGTGTCGAGGAGCACGTCGGCGATCTCCTCGTCGCCCAGGAGCACGTCGTGCACCGAGGACTCCAGCTGATCGGGATCGTGGCCGAGGGAGAAGGTGAGACAGCCCTGCGGGTCGAGATCGACGACCAGCACCGACACGTCGAGGTCGGCGAGAGCGGCTCCGAGGGACTCGACCGTGGTGGTCTTGGCGACCCCACCCTTCTGATTGGCAATCGCGAGGATGCGCGTCATGCGCCCCACTGTACGGGCGACCGCCCGGACGTCGACGTATTGGAGTCAGGGTTGTGGTAACAACTGGATCAACTGATCGGAATGCCCGATTCCACGACCCGCGCCGGGTTCAGTGGTCGGGTTCGAGGTCCCCGGCGAGCCACCGGACGGCGGCCGGGCTGAACAGCATGACCAGCACCACGAGTGCCGCCAGTGCGAGCGGCACGCTGAACACCGGCCAACCGCTCGTGTACAGGTAGTACGCGACCGGGAGCAGCAGGATCTGGGCGACCATCGCGATCGAGCGTCCCCAGCGCCGGCCCGTCAGGAGGGCGAGCCCGCCGACGAGAACACCGCCGCCGATGATGCCGAACCAGCCCGCGGTGCCATAACCGCTGATGGCTGTCTCCTCGTGTCCGGCGAGGCCGCGGATCACCAGGATCACCGCCACCGTGACGCCGATCAGGCCCTCCACGGTGGTCACCGCGCCGGCCACCCTGATCTGGGTGGGCGTCACCGACGGATCGACGTCGACCTCAAGCCGGTCCTGCTCCGGGCGGTCCTTCTCCGTGCTCACGCGTCCAGGGTATTCGGGCCGATCGGGAGGTGCCTGCGCACCCCACGGCGCCCACCCGCAGCCTGGCCGATGCAGGGCGGATTGCGCAGTTGTGCCACCTACCCCATATCCTCGGGTGTCGTGCGCGTCATGCTCATCGTCAACCCCTTCGCCACCGCGACCAGTCCGGCCGGGCGCGATGCTCTCGTGCACACGCTGAGCGCTCACTTCGACCTCGACGTCGAGCTCACCACTCATCGCGGCCACGCTTTCGAACTCGCCGCCCGCGCGGCCGCCGAGGGCTTCGACACGGTCGTCGTCCACGGTGGCGACGGCTCGGTGAACGAGGCCACCAACGGTCTTCTCGATCCTCCGGGGACGAGCGACCCCTCGCGGCGCCGGCCGAGCCTGGCCGTGATCCCGGGCGGCAGCGCGAACGTCTTCGCCCGGACCCTGGGCATCGACCCCGACCCACTGCTCGCGACCCAGCAGATCATCTCGCTGCTCGACGCCGGGGCGAGCCGTCGAATCGGACTCGGCCACACCGACGATCGCTGGTTCCTGTTCAACACCGGCATGGGCATGGACGCCGTCGTGGTGCACGCGATGGAAGACAAGCGTCATGCGGGCAAGGCCGCCACTCCCGCGCGGTACCTGTGGACCACCGTCAGCAGCTTCCTCAAGCAGGCCGGCAGCTCGGCGACGTTCGACGTCGAGATCCCCGGCCGCGACCGGATCGTAGGTGCCCGTTTCGGTTTCGTCTCCAACACCAGTCCGTGGACCTATCTCGGGCCGCGCGAGATCCGCACCAATCCGACCACCGGCTTCGACACCGGACTCGGCGTGTTCGTGGCGACGTCGACCGGCGTCCTGCGCAACCTCCCTCTCGCCACGCGACTGCTGGCCCAGGCAGATCCCAAGGCGCACCACCTTTTCCGCGACGACGACGTCGACGACATCCGGTTCATCGCCGAGGCCCCGATCGACGTGCAGATGGACGGTGACTACATCGGCGCGTTCCGCGACATACGTTTTCGCCATCGTCGCGACGCCCTGACCGTCATCGCACCCGCCCCCACCGCATAGGGCAGCGCGGCGATCGCGAACAACGCCGCCGGCCCGAGATGTACCGATCCCGCAGCCCATCCGGCGAAGGCGAGGATCGCGACCACCTCCTCCCCCACGCCCGCGATCGACGTGACCGTCGCCCGCGACGAGGAGTCCAGTCGGTCCTGCAACGCGGCGTCGGCGACGACCAGCGCCCACCCGAAGACCCCGAACGCGATGGCCACGCCGACGACGCCCGCCGGGTGACCCCACAGGGCGGCCGCGATCAGCGCCACCGCCCCGAGGCCCACCGCGGGGCCGATCGCAGCGGGACTCCGGACGCGCCGGGCCGCAAGGGAACCGCAGATGTCGCCGGTGGCGACCACGATCATGAGCAGTGCGACGGCCTCCGGGGTCATGGCACCCGATGAACCGCCCAGGAACGACTCCATCAACAACGGCAGGTACTCGTCGAGCGCCGCCACCCAGGTCAGGGCGATGACCAGCATCAGCAGCCGACGCGCGATCGGCTGGTCGCGCAGGTGGCGCAGCCCACCGCGGAGGATCGCGAGCCACCCGTCGGGTTCGTCGAGGTCAGTGGTGCCGGCGCCCGGGGCCGGATTCTGTTCGAAGGTCTCCACTCCAGCACGGCCCGACTCCGGCAAACCGGCGGAGACCAGCGCGCAGAGCACGCAGGCCGTGACGCTCGCGGCGCCCGCCGCCGTGTACCCACCCCACGCGAGGAGCGGCACCGCCAGGGCCGTGCCGCCGATCACCCCGATCGCAGCCGCGGCCCGCATCGCACCCGAAAGCCTTGCGTACTCGTGTGACCGGCCGAGATTCGCCAGTTCGTCGTAGACGAGCGCCTGGCTCGTACCCGAACGCAGCGAACCACCGATCGCCCACAGCATGAAGCCCGCGGCGAAAGACGGGAAGGAGGGAGTGAAGGTCCAGAGCGCAAAACCGGTGCCCGTGACCAGAGGCCCCGCCACCAGCAAACGGCGTCGCGAAACCCGGTCTGCGAGGACCCCGGTCGGCACTTCGACGATCACCGTCGACAGCGACCACAGGATGAACAACGCACTGATCTCGACAGGCGACAAACCAGCCCCGGGGACCGTGGGGTCGGCGAAGAGAATCGCGTAAACCGGGTAGAGCGGGATCAGATCCTCGAGCAGGGCGGCACCTACGGCGCAGCCCGCCAGACGCCGCTCAGAACCCCGGCCGCGAGCGCCGGATCGGAGTGGTGTGGATCAACATCGCCGTCGCATGTGAGCAAGAGTACGCGACACGTCTCTCCACGTCACGAGGGATTTTGTGACAGCGTGAGGGTCGTCACCTGCGGAAACTCATCGACAGCCCACAAGAGTGCGCGTAGGCTACTACACGGGCAGCGAACGTGCTGTCCGTACCCCCCATGGGGTCGGCTTTGGCTGAAGTGGTAGGCGCGGGACGTGATGTTGCCCACGTGTTAACCGAGAACCATTGACTTCGGCTGGATTCGTGAAAGTATTCACAAGCAACAACGCGGAAACATTTGGTGCGGCCGCGTGAACTGAGAGTTACCAGCCAAACAATCAGCAAGCAATCAACTAATCGAGTGGTGCGCGGAAACGCGCCTGAAGGAGTAGTGGAATGGACTGGCGTCACAAGGCCATCTGTCGCGACGAGGATCCGGAGCTGTTCTTCCCCGTGGGAACCAGCGGTCCGGCCATCGCGCAGGTCGCCGACGCAAAGCTCGTCTGCGCACGGTGCCCGGTCACCGCTGACTGCCTCTCGTGGGCCCTCGAGTCGGGCCAGGATGCAGGCGTCTGGGGCGGCATGAGCGAGGACGAGCGTCGCGCACTGAAGCGTCGTACCGCACGTACCCGCACCCGTAGCAGCGTCTAGGCTCCTCCGAGCCGGCGCTCGCCGGATTCGAAAATACCCGGCCACGGCCGGGTTTTTTCGTGTCCGGCAACGGCTTTCGACACACGTATGTCCGTACCGCGTCAGGGACGCCGCATCAGGAACGCAGCGGAATGTGCACTCCGACTTCGGTTCCCACACCTTCCGGGTTCGGCCGGACGTCGAGTTCGCCGCCGAGTTCGATCGACACCAGTGTCTTCACGATCTGCAGTCCGAGGTGATCGGAGGTCGCCAGGTCGAAGTTCTCGGGGAGTCCGGAGCCGTTGTCTCGCACCGCGATACGAAGGTTGCGCACGTCACGTTCGGCGATCACCGCGATCTCCGCGTCGGATCGGGGCGAACCGTCGAAGCCGTGCTCGATCGCATTCTGGATCAGTTCGGTGAGCACCATCACCAGAGGCATCGCCAGCTCTGCGGTGAGAACGCCGAGCCGGTCGCGGTGACGCACCGTCACCCGTGACTCGTTGGACGCCACGTCGACCAGGATCGGGACGAGACGGTCGACGACCTCGTCGAGATCGACCTCCTCGTCGACGCTGCCGGACAGCAGCTCATGGACGAGTGCGATCGACGCCACGCGGCGCACGGCCTCGTTCAACGCCTCCCGCGCGTCGGTGTTCGAGGTTCGCCGAGCCTGCAGACGCAGCAGCGCAGAGACCGACTGCAGATTGTTCTTCACCCGGTGGTGGATCTCCCGGATGGTCGCATCCTTGCTGATCAGCGCGCGGTCGCGCCGTTTGACCTCGGTGACGTCGCGGATGAGCACCACGCTCCCCGACTCCTCCCCCTTCGGGCGGAGCGGAACCGCCCGGATGAGGACCGTCGCGCGCCGGGCGTCGGCCTCCACCCGCATGCCGATGTCGCGGTACGGGCCGGTCGGCACCTCGGCCACCCCGGCCGCGATGTCGAGCATCATCGCGACGTCGTCGGCCTCGAACGGCTCGGTGACGAGTTGTTTCACCACATCGGAGAGCCGCGTGTGGTTGAGCTCCGCGGTCCAGCCCATGCGGTGGAACGCCGAGAGCGCGTTGGGGCTCGTATAGGTGACCGTGCCGGTCCGGTCGAGCCGGATGAAACCGTCGCCGGCGCGAGGCGTCGACAATCCCCGCGGATTGCCCTCCTCGTGCGGGAACGTGCCGTCGGCGACCATCTGGCACAGATCGTCCGCCGAGTCCTGATATGCGAGCTCCAGGGGCGACGGCAGTCGCGGATGAGTGAGGTCGACGGCGCGCGTCAGCACGCCGATCACCGCACCCTCGAAGCCGACCGGGACCGCCTCCTGTCGCATCGCGGTGGCCCCGAACCATGTCGGGTCCTCGTCGCGGAGGACCTTGTCGGAATCGAACGCGCGCAGCACCTGCGGATGTACGGAGGTGTCGATGACCCGGCCCACCTCGTCCGTGGGGAAGACGGTCGACGCGGTGTTGGGGCGGCACTGCGCGACGGTGACCACGTCCCCCTCGTCGGTGCGCACCGACAGGAGGAAATCGGCGAAGGAGAGGTCGGCGAGCAGCTGCCACTCGGCAACGAGGCGCTGCAGGTGTGCGGCGGCCGCGTCGGACAGCGTGGTGTGCTCGGCGAGCAGGTCGGCAAGGGTCGACATGGGGCAGGCTCCGGGGTCGCGGACCGACGGTCGGGCGTTGTCGGGCTACCGGAAGGTGGCGATGACGTCGCCGGCCTGGATGACGTCGCCCACTTTCACCTTGAGGTGGGCGATCGTGCCCGGTTCCTCGGCGAGGACGGGGATCTCCATCTTCATCGACTCCAGCAGCACGAGTGTGTCGCCGACCTCGATCTGCTGTCCGGGTGCGACCAGGACCTCGAGGACACTCGCGACGATCTCTGCCACCACGTCTTCAGCCATGCACATAAGTTAGCCCACGAGGTGACCGGCGACGACGGGTCGGGGCCGGGTCGGGACCGATCGCGACCGGTCGGTGGCCGACCGGGTTTTGGCACGTGGGAGAATGCCTGAGACACTGTGATGTCCCCATCCGCCGGCAAAAGGAGATGCGTCATGGGAAAGCGCGGACGCAAGAAGCGCGCTCGTAAGAAGAACGCTGCCAACCACGGCAAGCGTCCGAACGCCTGATCTTCGCCTCACGGCGGGGTTCGGCGAACGAGCACCAAGAAAAACGCCCGGGTACGGCCATCATGGCCAACCCGGGCTTTTTCGTGTCGTCACCCCCGGATCAGCCGGGGGTGACGAGGGTTTCAGCGGTCGGTCTCGGCGACCTCTTGGATGATGACCGTCTTGCGGATCTCCACCCGCAGACGATCACGCAGGCCCTGGGGTGCCTGGTCGCCGCCGCACTTACGGTTGACCAGCGCCTTCAGCTGCCGCTCGATGCCGTAGTGGGCAAGGCACGACGGGCAGGTGTCGAGGTGACCCTGGAGCCGCTTGCGGGCGTTCTCGTCGCACTCGTTGTCCAGCAGCAGCCAGACGTCGGCGATGACCGCCGAGCAGTCGAGCTGGGTGAGTTCCGGATCGATGTCGCTCATCGCGCCACCTCCGCACCCTTTGCCGTGGCGGACCGGTGGAAACCACGCTCCCGGGCGACGTCGGCCAGCAGCTCACGCAGCTGACGGCGTCCTCGGTGGAGTCGGGACATGACGGTGCCGATGGGGGTGTCCATGATCTCGGCGATCTCCTTGTACGGCAGGCCTTCCACGTCGGCGTAGTACACGGCCATCCGGAAATCCTCCGGAAGCTCCTGCAGCGCGGCCTTGATCTCGTCGTCCGGAAGGGCGTCGAGGGCCTCGATCTCCGCCGAGCGCAGCCCCTGGGAGGTGTGCTCGGCTGTCGACGCGAGCTGCCAGTCGGTGATCTCGTCGGTCGGGTACTGCGCCGGCTGGCGCTGTTTCTTGCGGTAGCCGTTGATGTAGGTGTTGGTCAGGATCCGGTAGAGCCACGCCTTGAGGTTGGTGCCCTCCCGGAACGACGCGAAAGCCGTGAACGCCTTGATGTAGGTCTCCTGGACCAGGTCCTCGGCATCGGCGGGATTGCGGGTCATCCGCAGCGCAGCACCGTACATCTGGTCGAGCAACGGCAGGGCGTCGCGTTCGAACCGTTCGGTGAGCTCTTCGGGGGACTCGCTCGGATCGGCGCGCCTCGGCGCACCCTTCTCGGCGGACACGCCCGCAGCGGAACCGGTCGCGGTGGACCCGGTACCGGCTGCTTCGGTGTCGGCTGACTCGGCTTCGGCCACTACGATCCCTTCGATGAGAGGCGTCACTGGGACGTTGCCGGTCAAGCTTACCGACCCCGGCCCGGACAGGAGGTGCGTCGCCTCCACGAGTACCGGTGGCTCGAGTACCGCCGCTGTGCTCATCTCGGTTCTACCTCCTCGCATGCGCTCCCGATCTTTCTGTCGCAACCAGTCACAACAGGGTGGGACGGGCAGTTTGTTCCCGCGGCGTCGCATACGCTCACCACGTCACATCCGGCCCCAGTCCCACCGGGAGGCACCCGACCATGGCGGCAACACCCGCGATCGCTGCCCTCGAACGCGCGAAGATCGCCCACACCGTGCACCGCTACGACCACGACCCGCGATCGGAGGCCTACGGGGCCGAGGCGGTCGAGGCCCTCGCCGACGCGCTCGGGGTGGTCGGCGAGCAGGTCTTCAAGACGCTGGTCGTCGAGCTGTCCGGTGGCAGCCGCCCGGGTCTGGCCGTCGCCGTGGTCCCGGTCCCCCGCAAGCTGTCGGTGAAGGCGGCCGCCGCCGCACTCGGCGCGTCGAAGGCACAGATGGCCGAGGCCAAGGCCGTCACCCGCAGCACCGGTTACGTCCTCGGCGGCGTCTCCCCCGTCGGCCAGCGGACGGCCCTGCCGACGGTCGTCGACTCCTCGGCACTCGAGTTCGACCGGATCCTCTGCAGTGCGGGCAAGCGCGGTCTCGAGATCGCTCTGGCACCGGCGGATCTCGTCGCCGTGACGAAGGCCGTGGTCGCCGACATCGCCGTGTGAGGCCCCTCTGTCACAGGCGAATGGCAGCATGGTGACCATGTGCGGACGCTATGCGGTGACCACCGATCCGGCGAAGCTGGCGGCGGAGATCGACGCGGTCAACGAGGTACCCGAGCCGGCGAAGGAACCTGCCGATCCCGATGCCCTCGACCTCGATACCCCCGCACCTCGCGCCCTCGGCCCGAACTACAACGTCGCGCCGACGACCGCGGTGATGACCGTGGTCAAGCGGCACTCCCCGGAGGATCCCGAGGACGATCCGCTGCTGCGCATCCGCGCCATGCGCTGGGGGCTCGTACCGCCGTGGACCAAGGAGATCGGCAAGGGTCCGCTGCTGTTCAACGCCCGCGCCGAGAGCGCCGCGGAGAAGAGCTCGTTCCGTGCGTCGGTGAAGTCCAAGCGCTGCCTGGTGCCGATGGACGGCTGGTACGAGTGGAAGAAGGGTCCGCCCGACAGCAAGGGCAAGCCCACCAAGATCCCGTTCTACATGTCCCCGCAGGACGGGACCCGGCTGTTCATGGCCGGGCTGTGGTCGGTGTGGCACGACAAGAACTCCGACGACGCCCCACCGCTGCTGAGCTGTTCGATCCTCACCACCGATGCGGTCGGCAAACTGCGCGACATCCACGACCGGATGCCGCTGATCATGCCGTACGACAACTGGGAGGCCTGGCTCGATCCGGACCACCGGGCGCCGGACGACCTGTTCGCGCCGCCCGCCGAACCCCTCGCCGAGGCGATCGACATCCGCGAGGTCGCCCCGCTGGTCAACCGCGTCGCCAACAACGGGCCGGAGCTGCTCAACCCACTCTGAGTCAGAGGTCGGCGACGAGGACCGCAGCCCCGTCGAAGTGTCCCGCGGCCAAGTCGGCGAGGGCACGGTCGGCCTGCGACATCGGGTACTCGTGGGTGGTCGCCCGGACCCCGTGCTGGGCGGCCAGCGTCAGGAACTCCGCACCGTCGGCGCGGGTGTTGGCGGTGACCGAACGGATCTCCCTCTCGTAGAACAGTTCCCGCTCGTAGTTGAGCGGGGGTACGTCGGTGAGGTGGATGCCGGCGATCGACAGGACGCCGCCGCGGTCGAGTGCGCGCATCGCCACCGGGACCAGTTCGCCGACCGGGGCGAAGGTGATCGCGGCGTCGAGCAGCACCGGCGGCACGTCGGTGGCATCGCCGACCGACGCCGCACCGAGATCACCGGCCAGGCGCCGGGACTTCTCTCCGCGGGTGAGGACGTGTACCTCGATCCCGAGGGCGATCGCCAACTGCGCACACAGGTGAGCACTACCGCCGAAACCGTAGAGTCCCAGCCTCTTCGGACGCCCGGGCTCCGCCCCGAGATCGTCGAGGAGGCCGGTCCGCCGGAGTGCGCGATAGCCGATGATGCCGGCACACAACAGCGGCGCGATCGAGACGTCGTCGATCCCGGCCGGCAGCGGATAGGCGAAGGCCGCGGGCACGGCGACCAGCTCGGCATAACCGCCGTCGACGTCCCATCCGGTGTACACAGATGCCGCACAAAGGTTCTCGGCACCGCGGAGACAGCGATCGCAGGTCCCGTCGGTGCGGTGCAGCCAGGCGACGCCGACGCGGTCTCCGAGGGAGAAGCCGTCGGCGTCCGGACCGAGTTCGACGACCTCCCCGACCACCTCGTGTCCGGGCGTCACATCGGCACGGTGGACCGGTAGGTCACCCTCGGCGACGTGGAGATCCGTCCGGCACACACCGCAGGCGCGGACCCGGACCAGCAACTCGCCGGCCCCTGGCCGCGGTTCCGGTTTGTCGACGAGCCGCAGTGGTCGGGTGTCGATCGGCCCCGGCTCGCTCACCGCCCAAGCGCGCATGTACCTCAGGCTAAACCCGCCCGCGCGGTGCGGCGTGGTGTTGCGCATGACCGGTCTCACACCGATCGGACTACACCTTCCCGACGCAGTGTCGGTATCGTTGCCGACATGGTGTCGGTAAACATGCGAGGGCAGTGACATGTTCCTTGCCCTTCGAGAACTCTCTTTCGCACGCGGTCGATTCGCCCTGATGGGATCGGTGGTCGCACTCATCGCCATCCTGATGGTGCTGCTGAGCGGTCTGTCGGTCGGTCTGGTCAACGACGGCGTCTCCGGTTTGAAGAAACTGCCGGTGACCTCCTTCGCCTTCCAGAAGGACATCGCGACCGACTCCGCCTTCTCCCGCTCCCTGGTCCCGACGTCGGCGGTCGGGAAATGGGCCGAGCAGCCTGGCGTCGAGGACGCCGCACCCTTCGGCAACACCCTGATCAACGGCCGGACCAACACCGGCGTGGACATCGACCTCGCCCTCTTCGGGGTGGAACCGGGCAGCTTCGTCAGCCCCACCGCCTCCGAGGGCAAGTCGCTGTCGAACACCCCCGGTGAGCTCGTCATCAGCCAGACCGCCGCCGACGACGGGCTGTCGATCGGTGACACGGTCACCGTCGAACCGCTCGGCACGGAGCTGCGCGTCGTTGGGATCCTCGACGGCCAGAGCACCTTCGGTCACGTCGACGTGGCGTTCGTGCCGCTGGAGACGTGGCAGGAGATCCGCGCCGGTGCTCGTCCCGGCGAGCCGGTGCCGCCGCGCGTCTACGACGACATCACTGCCGTCGCAGTCAAGGCCGACAAGTCCGTGGACCTCGCCGCCGGCGACGCCGCCGCGGACACCACCTCACTGACGCTCGACGAATCCTTCGGCGCCTCACCGGGTTACACCGCGGAGACCTCGACCCTCTCGTTGATCCAGGCCTTTCTGTACGCGATCTCGGCCCTCGTCGTCGGCGCGTTCTTCACCGTCTGGACCATCCAGCGCAGGCAGGAGATCGCCGTGATGCGCGCCATGGGCGCCTCGACCGGCTACCTCTTGCGTGACTCGCTGATGCAGTCGTTCATCCTGCTGCTCGTCTCTGCCGGAATCGGTATCGGGATCGGTGTCGGCCTCGGTGCCGCCATCGGTTCCACCCCGATGCCCTTCGCCCTGGAGACCGGTTCGGTCGCCGCAGCCGGCGGGCTGCTGATCCTGTTCGGCATGATCGGCGCCGCCGTCGCGGTGCTCCGCATCACCCGGGTCGACCCCCTGACCGCCTTGGGAGGCAACCGATGACCGCGCTCGCACTCAACGACGTCACTCTCGTCCACGGCGACGGGGAAGACGTGGTCACCGCCCTCGACGCGGTGAACCTCGAGGTCGCCCCCGGCGAGTTCGTCGCCGTCGTCGGCCCGTCCGGATCGGGCAAGTCCAGCCTGCTCGCGGTCGCGGGCGGCCTCATCACCCCGACATCGGGGAAGGTCACCGTCGGCGACGCCGACCTGGGAACCGCGTCGAAGCGCGATCTGACCAGGATCCGTCGCGAACACATTGGGTTCGTGTTCCAGAGCGGCAACCTGCTCGACGCGCTGACCGTCGAGGACCAATTGCGTCTGCCTCTGACCTTCGGTCGCGTCGCCGAATCCCGTTCACCGGCCGAACTGCTCGCCGGAGTCGGGATGTCGCACAAGGCGAAGCGGCGTCCCCATCAGCTGTCCGGCGGTGAACGGCAGCGCGTCGGTATCGCGCGGGCGTTGATGACGCGACCGGATGTCCTCCTGATCGACGAACCCACCGCGGCCCTCGACCGGCGGCGCAGTCACGAGATCGTCGAACTGCTCGCGCGCGAGACGCACGAGCACGGCGTCGCGACCGTGATGGTGACCCATGACCAGGACGTTCTCATACACTGTGACAAGGTGTACGAGATGATCGACGGACAACTGAACCCGGGCTCCCCGGCGTCCAGCTGAGCTGAGGAGGTGGGCGTTTGCCACGCATCCAAGCGCCCACCGTCGCCGAGCACCGGCGACAGCAGGAGCAGGCGATCCTGGCCGGCGCGAAGGCGATTCTCGCCGAGACCGGCCAGGTCCCGACCCTCGCCGCAGTCGGCAAGCGCGTCGGGCTGGCCCGCTCCAGTGTCTACCAGTATTACTCGTCGAGCGAAGAGCTCCTGGCCGCGGTGGTGGCCGACCTCTTCCCCAGTTGGGTCCGGTTCGTCCGGGATCGGGTCACGGCACAAAGTGAACCCGGACAACAGATCTGGGGTTACATCGGCGCGAATGTCGAACTGTTCGTCGGTTCTGAGCAGGACGTGGCGAATGCGCTGACCCGCGTGGTCGACCCGAGTGTGTTGCAGGAGCCGATGCAGCGGTTCCATCGCGAACTCCAGGAACCGCTCGTCGAAGCCCTCGTCGCGCACGGCGAACCGCGGCCGCTCGAGGTCGCCCAGCTCATCGACTCGATGATCGTCCAGGCGTGTCGATCCCTCGGGGGCGAGCACTCCGCGACCTCGGCGCAGCCGCCCCCCGAGGGGAGTGCTCAGGAGATCACCGCGATGATCCGCCGTCTGATCGGCAGCTACCTCGGGCTCGCCGACGCCTGACGCCGGCGATCACGCCCCCTCTCAGCGAAAGGCGTAGTCGCTCAGCGGGAACGAGTCCATCTCCCGCAGGGTCCGCAGCGTGGAGGCCGGCCGCAGGAGCGTGGCCTCCCCGTGCTGGTTGAAGTAGTAGCTCCGCGAGCTCACACAGTTGCCGTTGTAGAAGACCGACGACTGCAGGCGATCGGTCACCTCGTCGAGGAAGGCGTCGTTGGCGGTCTCGGTGACCTCGAAGGTGTCCCGCCCGCGGCGTCGGAGTTCACCGAAGAGTCGGCTGATGTGCTTCATCTGCCCCTCGATCGTGGTGAAGTACGACAGCCCGCTGTAGGAGTACGGGCTGTTGAGTGAGATGAAGTTGGGGAACTTCGGCACGGTGACGCCCTCGTAGGCCTGGAACCTGCCCTCGCGCCAGAACTTCCCGAGGTTGCGGCCCTCCCGCCCGACGATGTCGAAGGCCGGGAAGTTGACGTCCCACAGGTTGAATCCGGTTGCCAGCACAAGGGTGTCGATCTCGGTCTTCGTGCCGTCGCCGGCCAGTATCCCATCGGCCTCCAGACGGGCGATGCCGCTGGTCTGCAAGGTCACGTTCGGCCTGGTGAAGCTGGCGAAGTACGTGTTGGAGAAGGTCGGCCGCTTGCAGCCGAAGTCATAGTCCGGCGTCAGCTTCCGACGGAGTTCGGGATCGGGGACCTGGGACCGCAGGTGGGCCTTGGCCAATCGGGCCGCCAGTTTGTTGCCGGGCTTGAGCTGCTTGTAATGCAGGACGCCGGAGACCATCAGCAGTTCCAGCAGCGAGGTGTTGACCAGGCGAGCCGCCCGCTGCGTCAACGGGATCCGCCGGAACAGCTGCTGCACCGCCGACGGGATCGCGAAGTCGATCTTGGGAACGACCCAGATCGGTGTCCGCTGGAAGACGGTGAGCGCATCGGCACGCTCGGCCACCTCCGGGATCAGCTGGACCGCCGTCGCCCCGGTGCCGATGACCGCCACCTTCTTGCCGGTGAAGTCGAAGCCGTCCTCCCACGCCGCGGTGTGCAGGATCTTGCCCTGGAAGTTCTTGATCCCCGGGAAGTCCGGGACATGGGGCTGGGAGAGGAAGCCGGTCGCGGTGACGAGGTAGCGGGCGGTTCGCTGGGTTCCGTCACCGGTCCGTACCCGCCAGAGCCGCGCGGCGTCGTCCCATTCGGCGGAGTCGACGGTCGTGCCGAACTCCATGTGCCGCTTGAGGTCGTATTTGTCCGCGACGTGATGGGCGTAGCGTTTGAGCTCGGGTCCGGGCGCGAACAGACGCGACCAGTTCGGGTTGGGCTCGAAGGAGTACGAGTACGTGACCGAGGCGATGTCGACCGCGAGACCGGGATAGTGGTTGACATGCCAGGTCCCGCCGAGATCGTCCTCCCGCTCGAGGATCGCGATGTCGTCGACGCCCAGGCGTTTGAAGGCGATGGCGGCACCCATTCCGCCGAATCCGGCGCCGACGATCAGCACCTCGTGAGCAGGCGCGTCATGTGCAGGTTGCATGAGAGACCCCAATAACTGTAACCGACAGTTACTGTAACCTAGCACACACCGCGGGTGTGCGTAACTCCCTGGTCAGGCGATCGCGGTGCCGTCCCAGAGCACGTCGAAGAACTGTGTGGCCATCAGCTCCTCGCTCTTGTTGCGATCCAACCCGAGTTCCTTGCGGTAGGCCAGGATGTGCTGCAACGACAACGCCGAATACAGCAGCGGCAGGTGGTCGTGCGGCTGGTCGTAGACACCGCTCGCCCCCTTGGCCGCGGCGAGGTTCCGGCGGAGATGAGACGGGTGCTTGAGTGCGTCGCGCAGCACCGCCGCCTTGATCATCTTCTTGCGCCCCGCCGGGACGACGACGAGTTCGCCCGGGTCGAACAGCGCGGTGTCGAACTCCTCGGACGTTGCCACGGTGCAACCGGCGGTCGGTCGCGGATTGCACTCCACCATGTGGTGGACCCCGTCGTCGGTGACGAGGTAGTCGAAGCTGATCTGTCCGTGCCAGTTGAGTTCTCGCGCGATGGTCTGGGCTGCGGCGAGGGATTCCGGCGAGTCGACGGACTGGAAGACGATGCCGCCGCGGTCGTCGATCGCGAGGGGGTGCTCGTAGCAGGAGTGCAGGACGATCTCGCCGTGGTGGGCGACGCTCCAGCTGCATCGGTCGACACCCGCAAGGTACTCCTGGACGAGCCACGGGTCGTCGGGCGTCGGGGTGATGTCGTCGACCGACGATTCCCCGGCCAGCGGCCCGGTGTTGGTGAGGATGTCGAGTCCGCCGCGCCCGAAGGCGGCCCGGGCGAACCAGTGCGGCCACTGCCCGGTGGCCTCGCGCAACTCCTCACGGCTCGTGGTCGTCACCGACTCCGCGGCCGGGAGCCCGAGTTCGCGGCAGAGGGCGGTGAACCCGACCTTGTCGTGAACGCGGGCGAGGGTCTCGAAATCGGGGAAGAACAACTCGACGTCGGGATGTGCCGCGGAGATGCGGTCGCGGTGCTTGGCGAGGTAGAAGACCTCCTCGAACATCGGGAGCAGGCAGGTGATGTCGTGCTCGCCGATCGCCTCGATCACCGCGTCGACGAAGGCGGTGGTCTGCTGGGTGGGTGCGGGGAGCACGAGATGCCGTCGCGCGCCGCGCGAGTGACTCCCCGGCGCCGAGGCGAAGGTGTCCGCAGCGGTGACGTCCCGCCCGGTGTCCCCCAGTTTGTGGATCTCGTCGACGGCGAACGGCATCCGGGATGTGGTCACGAGGATGTGCGGTTCAGAGGCCTGCATGGCTGCAGACGATAAGCGACGAGAAGGCTTCCGGCCCGGCGATGACGGACAGATGGCGAGGATTTGTTCCCGTTGGGCACTCCCGACCGCCCCGGCGGTAGTTTGGCAGTCTCATGACTGATCGATCCGGCGCCCCGTCGTCCCGTCCCACCCGAGGTGCATCGGCAGCGGCCGCGCCCCGTTCGACCACCACCTCCTTCCTGGCGGCGGTCTACGCCTTCGCCGTCGTCATGCTGGGGACCACACTGCCGACACCCCTCTACTCGCTCTACGGCGAGAAGCTCGGCTTCGGTGTCGCCACGACGACGGTCATCTTCGGTGTCTACGCGGCGGGCGTCATCGCCGCACTGATCGGTTTCGGTCGCTGGTCCGATGTGATCGGGCGACGCAAGCTGCTCATCGCCGGCGCCCTGCTCTCGGTGGCCAGCGCCGTCGTCTTCCTCACCGCCGGACCGGTCTGGCAGCTGCTGGTGGGCCGGGTGCTGTCCGGGTTGTCGGCGGGGATCTACGCCGGCGCCGCGACGACCGCGGTCATCGAACTCGCACCGCCGTCGTGGCGGGGCCGGGCACCCGCCGTCGCGACCGCGGCCAACATCGGCGGACTCGGGATGGGACCGCTGATCGCCGGCGTGCTCGCCGAGTACGCGCCCGATCCCCTGCACACCCCGTTCTTCCTCGACCTCGTCCTCTTGGCACTCGCGTTCGCCGGCATCTGGCGACTACAGGAGACGGTCGACGTCAAACCCGGTGCCCGTCTTGGTGTTCAACGACTCTCCGTACCGGCCGACATGCGCGGCGTGTTCCTCCGCGCGTCGATCGCCGCCTTCGCGGGCTTCGCGGTGATGGGCACGTTCACCGGCGTGATGCCCTCGTTCGTCACGCAGGTCTTCGGCGTCGACGACCGCGCGTTCACCGGCTTGCTCGTCTTCGTGCTGTTCGCCTCCTCGGCGGTCACGCAGATCGTGGTGCGTCGCATGCCCACCGAGCCCGCACTGATCGCCGGTTGCGCGATCCTGATCGGCGGCACCTGCCTGTCCGTTGTCGGCCTGGTCGCCGTGTCGACCGCAGCGCTGCTCGGCGGCGCGGTGGTGTGCGGGGTGGGGCAGGGTATGTCGTTCAGCAAGGGACTCGCTTCGGTGGTCGCGGCCAGCCCGGCCGATCGGCGCGCCGAGGTCACGTCGACCTACTTCGTGGTGGCCTACGTCGCGATCTCACTGCCCATCGTCGGGCAGGGGGTGGCCGCAGAACAGTGGGGACTGCGGCCGGCCGGCATCGCCTTCAACATCGGCGTCGCGGTGCTCGCGCTGGTGGCGTTGATCCTGACGATCATCGTGGTGAGGCGTCCGGGACCCCGTTCTCGTTGAGCACGTTCACCAGCTGCCGAAAACGCACGCTGCTGACCAGGTCCTCCACGAGCACCACCTCACCGTCGGCGTTGGCGAGCGGGATGCACCAGTTCGGGTACTGCTCGGCACTCGTGCCGGGCTGGTTCTGAATCCGCCTCTCCCCCACAGCGTCCACGAGAGCGACGCTCAACAGCACCGACGGCGTGTGTGCGATGACGGCGTAGAGGGCGTCGACGACCTCCGGTTCCGACAGCGGGGTGTCCCGCGACAGCAGTCCGCGCTCGTAGGCGAGTTCGAGGACGGCGTCGCGTTCGCGCTCGTTGCGCTCCCGTTCGGCCTCTTCCCCGGTCTCGAGCAGACCCAACCGTGCGCGCAGCGCGATGTGGTCACCGGCCAGGTAACCCGACGTCGGCGGGAGGTCGTGGGTCGTCACGGATGTCAGACACAGTTCGCGGTAACGTTCCGGCGCGATCGCCGCCTTGCGGTCCTGCTCGAACCACAGGATCGAGGTGCCCAGGATTCCGCGCTCGCGCAACGTGTCCTGCACCGTCGGCTCGAAGACCCCGAGGTCCTCGCCGACGACCACCGCGTCGGCCCGCTGGGCCTCGAGGGCCAGGATGCCGATCAGTGCCTCGCTGTCGTAGTGCACGTAGGTGCCGCGGGCCGGGCCCATGCCGTCGGGAATCCACCACAGCCGGAACAGTCCCAGGATGTGGTCGACGCGGACGCCGCCCGCATGACGCAACACGGTGCGGATCATGTCGCGGTAGGGCTCGTAACCGGCCTCGGCCAGTCGGCGCGGATGCCAGGGCGGCTGATCCCAGCCCTGGCCCTGCTGATTGAAGCCATCCGGCGGTGCGCCCACCGTCGCACCGGAGGCGAGTACGTGACCGAGCGCCCAGGCGTCGGCGCTGTGCCGGCCGACGCCGACGGCGAGGTCGGCCATCACGCCGATGGACATCCCCGCGGACTCCGCGGCATGTGCCGCGGTGGCGAGCTGTTCGTCGCAGATCCACTGCAACCAGATGTGGAAGTCGATGCGCCGAGCCAGCTTCCGGCGCTTCTTCTTCAGGTATGTCGGGTCGAGGGCCTTGTCCTGCCAGCGGGGGTCGTCGGCGTCATAGCGCTCGGCCAGTGCGCACCAGGTGGCGAATCGCTTGAGGCCCTTGCCCTCCCGCTTCCGGAACTCCCGCAGGGCGGTCTTGCGTGCGGGGCTGAGAGGCACGCCGTAGATCAGTTCGAGTGCCTCCAGCTTCGCCCGGTAGGACTTGTTGCGCCGGATCCGGTCGGTGGCGGTGTTCTCGCCCATGAACCCGCGGGCGAGCTTGTCCAACCACTTGCGCTCCGATTTCGACAATCCGTCGAGTTCGGGAATGTCGGTGACCCGGATGTAGATCGGGTTGAGGAAGCGGCGGGTGACCGGAAGATAGGGCGAGGCCTCGATCGGAGGGTGCGGTTGCGCCGCATGCAGCGGATTGACCTGCACGAAATCAGCACCGTACGCACTGCCCGCGACCTCGCAGATGCCGGTCAGATCGGCGAAGTCGCCGACGCCCCACGAGTCCGCCGAACGGATCGAGTACAGCTGGACGGCGAGGCCCCACCGCTGCCGCCCCAGCAGCCGGTCCGCGGTGTGCAGCCGGCGCGGGGTGACGATCAGTGGCGCGCTCGACGCCGTCGAGTCGTCGAGGTCGAGGGCCTTGATCTGGTGGTATCCGGGTTCGAGGTCGTCGGGAACAGCGAAGGTCGCCCGCCCGACGAGCGCACCGTCGATCTCCCGCGGGTCCACCCACACGTCGAGTTGTTCCGGCGCGACGTCGCGGCCGTCCTCGGTGGCGATCCACACCTTGACCAGGTTCCCGTGCGGGACATGGACCCAGAAGGTGTTGTCGCCGCCTTCGGTCACGACGGTGACCGCCGGGACGAACTCGCGCCACGGCCGCTCGTCGACCTCCCGGATCGACTCGTCGATCTCCTCGGGCGAGTCCGCGGGGACGCCGAGTGCGGTGAGGACGGCGACCAGCGTCTCCGCGCTCACGTCGTGGGTCTCCTCGTCCCAGCCCACATAGCTGGTGGCCACACCGTGACGATGCGCCAGTTCGGTCAACCTCTCGGGGATCACGTCAGCCACCTCGCCATCGTCTCAGGATTCGGGCGAGTCCGCGCTACGTCCCTTCGATACGCCCTCCGCAAGCTCCGGGCTACTCAGGGAGCGGAGGGACCGAAGATGACACCCGGGTTCAGCAACCCCTGCGGGTCGAAGGCCGCCTTGACGGCGCGCATGGTGTCGAGGTCGACGTCGGACCGGCCCAGGTGCGTCCAGGCGGTCTTGGCGCGGCCGATGCCGTGTTCGGCGCTGATGGACCCGCCGTTGGCCGCGACGATGCCGAAGACCCGGTCGGTGACGATCCCGGCGTGTTCTTCGGGGACGTCGAGCAGATTCACGTGGATGTTCCCGTCACCCACGTGCCCGAAAAGAATGGGGCGACAGGGGAATTCGCTTGTCGCGCCGACCTCGGCCAGCTCGGCGAATGCCTCCGGCAACGCGCGGATGGGAACGGAGATGTCGAGTTTGACGACCGGCGTCGCGCTCGACCTCGCGATCGTCTCGGTGTGACTCTCGCGTGCTCCCCAGAGTGCTCGCGCGGGCGCCGGTTCGAGGACGGCGTCGACGAGTCCGTCGGTGCCGTCGAGCAATTCGGCCATCGTCGCCTCGATGTCGCCGACCCCGGACACCTCGAGCAGGACGTAGAACGGCCCGGGTGTGGCTGTCGGCCGGCGCTGTCCGTGTTCGTGGACGAGTTCGATGCCGGCCTCGGTCATGAGTTCGGCGGCCTCGACGGTGAGCCCGCGCGACGATGCGGCGCCGATCAGTCCGATCGCGTCCTCGACGTGTTCAACCGCGGCCACCGCGACGGTCGCCGCCGACGGCGGGACGACGAGTTTGAACAGCACGCGGGTGATGACCGCGAGGGTGCCCTCGCTACCGGCGAGGAGCGCCGGGAGGTCGTATCCCACATTGTCTTTCACCAGCGAGGTCCACCGGCGCAGGACGCGGCCGTCGGCGAGGACCGCCTCGATCCCGAGGACCTGGGAACGGGTGTTGCCACGGCGGATCATGCGGATGCCGCCGGCATTCGTCGAGACCACCCCGCCCGCGGTGGCCGACTCGCGGGAGGCCAGGTCGACGGGGAAGGCCAAGCCCGCGTCCGCGGCCCGACCGTCGATGGCGTCGACGGTGGCACCGGCCTGGGCACCCACGCAGCGGCCGACCGCGTCTACCTCGTCGATGTCGGTCATACGGGCCGTCGACAACACGATCACCGGCCGTCCGGTGTCGTCGCGTGGTGGCGGCACCGAACCACCCACGAGTCCGGTGTTCCCGCCCTGCACGCAGATCCGGGCGCCGATGGAGGCGCACTCGCCGACGACCCGGGAGACCTCCTCGGTGGTACGCGGCCGCACCACCGCATCCGCCTCACCCCGGTACCGGCCGGTCCAGTCGACGAGGAAACCCTCGATGGCCTCGGGATCGGTGAGCACATTGCCCGCGCCGACCACCGCGCGCAACTGTGTCAGCAGGGCGTCCGCATGCGCGGACACGGCGTCAGACCTGTGCGACCGCGTCGACGACCGGCGTGGGCCCGTCGTTGAACTCGATGACCTTGTGCACCGTCTCGGGTCGTGCGAGAACCGCTGCGGCGACCGCGGCCACGTTGTCGCGACTGACCTCGTCGCCACCGCCGCGCGTGCCGCCGATGGCGATCTTGCCCGTCCCCGGCTCGTCGGTGAGTTTGCTCGGTCCGAGGATCGTCCAGTCGAGGTCGCCCGACTTCAGATAGGTGTCGGCGGCCGCTTTGGCCTCGGCATACGCGTGGAACGAATTGTCCTCGGGCACGCCGTGATCGGGACCGGCGCCGAAGTAGGAGACCATGACGTACCGGTGGATTCCGACCTTCGCCGCGGCGTCCATCGAGCGGATCGCGGCGTCCCGGTCGACGGCGTAGGTCCGTGCCGGCTCACCCCCACCTGCGCCCGCCGACCAGACCACGGCGTCGTGTTCGGAGATCGCCGTGGCGATCCCGGTCGTGTCGAGGGTCTCCACATCGGCGACGACGGGTACCGCGCCGGTCTCCGCGACGTCCTGCGCGTGTTCTGGGTTTCGGATGATCGAGGTCACCTGATCGCCTCGGTCGGTCAGGATCTTCGCCAGGCGCAGCGCGATCTTGCCGTGTCCGCCGATGATGGCCACTCGGGTCACTGGTTGCTCACTTTCGCGGTCGACGTCACTCGTTCTTCTCCAACGTACCGACCCACGAACGACACCGCCCCGGCCCGAACGCGAGGTGCGTCGGAAACCGGGGCGGGGTTCGCCGTGGGTGCTGCGATCAGACGCGTGTACGCCTGCCGCGCCCGGTCACGAGCTTTACCAGGAACAGCAAGATGCACGCGCCGACCAGACAGGTGATGAACGTTAAGAAAATTCCACCACCCTCAACATCGAATAGTGCACTGAGAAGCCAGCCGCCCAGCAGGCCACCGACAACACCGACGACGACGTTGAGGATGATCCCCTGCTGCGCATCAGTTCCCATGATCTTGCTGGCAATCCAACCAGCAAGACCGCCGATCACGATCCACACAATGATCGCCCACATGTCTGCCTCCTAGGTCGTTGTTGCTCCTGCGTGCGTAAATCGTCCGAATCGTCCAGATCGTGCGATTTGCTACAAGACCGAACGTACCCAGGAATTCCGGGTCCAAACCTGCGGGCACGGATCTGTGTGCACATCGAGACCCGTGCGACGGTCGTGCCGAGACCTTCTCCGGCGGCGGCGCGGCCCGACCTGCGGCTATGGCCGAATCACGGGCAGGTCACCTCGATCTCGTAGGACTTGGTCACCTTCTCGGTCGGGTTCGCGAGATCGACGCCCGACGCCTCACCGGTGATCTTGTAGGTGGAGCCGTCCTTGTCGACCTCGGCGCTGCCCTCACCCACACCCTTCTGATAGCCGAGCGTCACACCGTCCACGGAACCGAGCCCGACCGACTCGACCTCCGGCGAATCCCCCGAGGACAGTACGACGCCGATGCCCGAGGTACCCGATCCGGAACCGATCCCGATCGTCACCTTCCCGGCGGCATCGGTGCAGCCGACGGACTTGTCCGCCAGATCCACCTCCTGGCCGTCGACGGTCACCTTGGCCTCCGCGTCGGTGCTATTGGAGTCGTCCGAGCCGCATGCGGTCACGGCGACGGCCAGTGCCGCCGCGCCGAGGACTGAAGCGGTGTGCACCTTGTTCATCACGAGAACTCCTGGGCAGTCGTGAACGCCGCCGGCCGGCGGACTCCAGACGAATCTAGCCGTTGAGCTGCGCGTTGGCACAGAAATGCCCTAATCCCGGGTCCTTCGGCACCGCAGTGGGTCTCAGGCGATCGACGGCAGTTTCACGTCGGCCTCGATCATCACTGCACGGGTGAGATCGCGGAACTGTTCGTAGTGCCCGTGATAGCCGTACTTGGCGTGCAGACTCGGCCACCGCGTGTGGTCTGCGGCCGCGCCGATCACATTGGCCTCGTGGAGATATGCGGGCAGGATGTTCTGGATCGTCGGATCGCGTCGGAGGCGGTGGACGGTGTCCCGGTGCAGCGACGACGACGCCCGGTACTTGGTGATGACGACACCCAATTCGACGATGGTGCGGCCGATCTCGGCACCGAAGTCGGCGACCTGTCGCTGGATGTGCGGAATCGCGTATGTGGACAACACGTCCGGGATCGTCGGGATGAGATATCCACCGGCCATGAACAATCCGTTGAGACTGAACGGACCGACGTTCGGCGGACAGTCGACGAGGACGTAGTCGTAGCGGGACATGATGGGGGCCAGCGCACCCCGGAGCACCTCGACGGCGGCGAGATGGTCGTCGGCGGCGACGCGGCGCGCGCTCATCTCCTCCTGCAGGTAGATCAGATCGAGCGACGACGGGAGCAGGTCGATCCCCGCGACCCCGTCGACCGACGACACGTCACGTTGAACGGTGCTCTCCAGGTCGAACCGGCTGGTGCCGTCGAGGACGTCGGCGAACAGGGTCGCGACGGTGTGCCCGCGCGCATTACAGGCCTCCCAACCCTTCTCCCCGATCATCATCGTGGTGAGGTTGGTCTGGGCGTCGAGGTCGACGAGGAGCACCCTCTCACCGAAGGCGCCGGCGAGGAAGTCGGCGAGACCGGCCGTGAGCGTGGTCTTCCCGACCCCGCCCTTGAGGCTGATCGTCGCGATCACCGTCGGCATGGTGTCCCCGGTCTGTTCGGTGGGCCTGCGTCGCGAGTCAGACTAACCGGGAGAAACGCGCGGCGCAGCGACTCTCAGCCGGTCTTGCCCAGGGCCTCGACCCTCTGGTCGTGGTGGGCGAAGGTGGGACCGCGCCCGCCGTCCTGCTCTGCGGCCAGCTTGGTGAAGGCGTCGTGCATGACGGCCCAGTAGGTGTCGCCGTTCGCGCGACGCCTGTCGGCCCGCTTCCAATAGCCGGGGATACGTCGATCCAGATTCGCCAGGCGCGCCTGCGCGGCGATGAGTTTCGGTGCGACGCGTCCGATCCGGGTCGGCTCGGGAGTACCGGTGATGCGCTTGCCGAGGAACGTGCCGCCGATGAAGAAATACAGGCCGTGCAGGGTCTGGTGGAGCGCCGACTTCACCTGCGCGTCGATCAACGGCACCCTGACCTTGTCCATCAGCGTGTTGAGCATCATCTCGGAGACGTCGTTGAGCGCCTCGGAGAACTCCGACGGCGGCTCCATCACCGCATAGCCGTAGTCGAGGAGCTCCACCGCTTCGCCGAAGGTGCGCGGGATCATCGCCTCTCGGATACCCAGGATGTGACCGATGTACGACCAGAAGATGTTGAGGTCTTCGAGGTCCCGATAGTCGTAGTGACGACCGTAGTTGATGTCGTACATGAGGTTGGCGACCCCGAACGACGGGATGCCGCCGGACATCTCGGCATTGGAGATCGGCACACCGTGCTGGGCAACCCATTCCTCCCCCCACTTCTTGCGCAGCATGACACGCGCCTGCGCGTGCATCAGTCGTACCCGGACGGCGTTCTTGAACGCGGTGCCATAGCGGTCCAGCGCCCCCGGTGCGGGCAGGTGCACCCAGAACTCGGCGGTCTCCAGCGATCGGTTGACCATGTTGCGCTGCATGCGACCCATGGTTCCGACCGCGCCGCCCACCGAACCTCCCTGGACGGTGACCAGGGTGTTGAGGAAGATCAGCGACGCCTTGCCCGCCGGGCTCACGCTGTTGGCGACGATCGCGCCCCGGTCGACGCGCTCCCTGGTGATCCAGGACGGCGGGTTGTCGATGTGCTCGAAGAGCGCGACGAGTTCCTCCGGCGGATCGTCGATGGTCTCCAGCCCGTTGTCGAGGGCGTCTTCGAACATCTGCCGTCCGGTCCGCGGGGGCAGTCTGCGGAACATCTGCACGACCGCGTCCATCTCCGGATCACCGACCCAGAGATGGTCTTTGGCGCGGGCGACGATGCCGCCGGTGTCGGGGAGCCGATCCTGCACGTCGACCCAGCCGTCGAGCAGTCGATGACGGGCGGGTGTCCAGTCCGGGTTGAACGTCGGCCGCGCGGGCGGTGCCGGTCGCAGCGGGCGCCCCAGCACCGGATCGATCGGGGCGTCGGGGGCGGGCGGCGGGGCGAGGGCGTCGAGTTGATCGTCGAGGACGGTCATGGTGTCTCCGTACGGTCCGAGGTCCGGCTACTTAGTAATCTAGGTTAGCCAACTAGATGCCCGTCCGGAGCGGTTCCGTATACGAAGCCGCCTCCGCGCCGAACCCCGCGGTTCCGTCCCGCGCACCAGTCCCCGCATCGCGGCCGGCCCGCCCTGACGTTTCCACCGATGATCATGATTCGGGAGAACGCGGTAATTAGGGCGACCCCGACTCTGCCGGCATTGTCGAAATCTGTGAGAATGGGCGTCGCCGGACATTTCACGCCGAGACCGCACGGACACCACGGCACATTTCATGAACCGAGGAAATGCGCGACAGTCCGCAATCCCCTGGCTCCACGTGATACCGATTCACCGAACGCGGCGGCCCGACTTCCGCGAGTTGAGGACAGTCATGACCATCAGCCCCATGACCCACCGTCTCCGAAGGTTCTCCGCCGGAATGGCATTCGCCGCGGCGGCAGCGATCGGCACCGCCCTCACACCCCCTGCGTCGGCCGCTCCGGCCGATGTCACCGTCTCACCAACGGTGTCCGGGAACACGATCACGCTCAAGGTCAGCAACAAAGCGAACAAACGCATCGGCTGCGAGATCTTCGGCGTGAAGGCGAATACCCCGCCGGCCGCGTCGGCCGTGGCTTTCGGTTACCAGACCCCCGAAGAACTCGGCGCCCTGATCTCGCCCGGTACGTCGAAGGATGTGCCGATGCGGGTCACCGCGGGCAACCCGCCGAGGCCGACCGGGTCCACGACGATCCCGAACGGGACCTACGACATCTACTGGGGTTGCGCCACCATCACCCTGCCGCCGGGCTCCGCCCGCGAGCAGTTCTGGGGCACCAACCCGCCGTTGACCAACATGACCCCGACCGCCGGGGCGCCGGTCCGCGTCACGGTGACGGGCGCGGGGCCGGCCACGCCGGAACCCCGGTCGGAGGCGCCCACGACACCGGCTCGCCCGACGGTCCCCGGGTTCCCCGGCATCGAGATCCCGGAGCAGATCTGCGCCCCGTGGGCCTGCTACCCGCTGCCGAGATCCTGATCGCTCACCGATGCGGCGTCACAGCGGCGTCGGGTGATTGTCCCTGGACTTCGAGCGGAACAGCATGTACCCGCCGTAGAGGGCCAGTCCGATGAGGGCAATCCAGAAGAGCCCCTTGAGCAGCGGCCCGATCACCGCCAGCGCGATGAGGACGACCGCGATGATCCCGAGGACCTTCCAGAACGTGGTTGACGAATTCGTTGATGTGCTCATGCCCCGAGTCTCCGCCGGCACCTCGCGAAAAGCCACAGGTCAGCCCGTATATGGGGCGAAGTTCAGGGAGATCCCTGAGACCCGTCCCTAGCGCTGGAACCAGGCCTCGGGATTGCCGCTCAGGGCCTTGGAGATCCGCAGGCGCGAGGTGTCGGTGAGGTCGTCGGGCAGATCGTCGGGCGCGAACCAGGCGACGTCGGAGTTCTCGTCGTCGGCCGCATGTGGTTCGCCGTCGACGTACCGCGCGAGGAAGCAGACGTCGAGGTAGCGCGTCTGATCCCCGTTGGGGTAGGTGATCATCGGGGTGACGTCGATACTGGTCAGGCGGATGATCTCGGCGGTCACGGCCGTCTCCTCGGCGACCTCACGCAGCGCCGCACGGGCAGGCTCTTCACCGGGCTCGAGCACCCCGGACACGACCGCCCACTGTCCGTTGTCGACGCGCCGGGTGAGCAGCAGACGGCCGTCGGCGTCGCGGACGACCACGCTGACACCCGACAGCCAGAGCTCGCGATGACCGACCTGGGCACGCAGGTCGCGGATGAAGTCGGGGATGGGCATCCCCACATCCTGCCCGCCCGGGCCTCGGGGCGTGCGGCGGTGGCGCGCACAATGTGATCCATGAAGATCTCCCGACGAGCCGAAGAGATCGCTCCGTTCTACGCCATGGAGTTCGCGCGGAACGCGGCCGAGCTGGAGGCGCAGGGCCACCACGTGGTGAAGCTCAACATCGGCGAACCCGATTTCGGACCGCCGCCTGCGGTTCTCGCGGCCGCCCGTGAGGTCAGCGACGGCCGGCCTCTCGCGTACACCGGCGCACTCGGTCTCCCGGAGTTGCGGTCCGCGATCGCGGACTTCTACGGGCACCATTTCGGCGCGGAGGTCGACCCTCGACGGGTCGCGGTCACCTCCGGAGCCTCGGCCGCGCTGCTCATGGCGTGCGCCGCACTCATCGATCCCGGCGACGGGGTGCTCATCGGTGATCCCTCGTACCCGTGCAACCGCCAGTTCGCCCACGCCTTCGGTGCGCGGGTCGACCTGATCGAGACCACCGCGGAATCGCGCTTCCAGTTGACGACCGATGACGTCGAGAGGTCCTGGACCGACACCACACGCGGTGTCATCGTCGCCACCCCGTCGAATCCCACCGGCACCTCGATGCCGTACGACGAGCTGGTCGCGATGACCGATCTCGTCGCCGCGCGCGGCGGCTGGTCCATCGTCGACGAGATCTACCTCGGCCTCTCCGACCCTGATCCGGACGGGCGCGCGCCGCGGAGCATCCTCGCCACCGACACCGCGGGTACAGCCGAGACGGTCGTGATCAACAGCTTCTCCAAGTACTTCGGCATGACCGGCTGGCGTCTCGGCTGGTGCATCGTGCCCGACGAGCTGGTCGGGGTCATCGAACGCCTCGCGCAGAACTTCTACGTCTGCCCGCCCACCCCGTCCCAGTACGCAGCGCTGGCCTGCTTCACCCCGGAGTCCCTGGCCGTCGCCGAGGACAACCGGCGCGAGTTCGCACGTCGTCGGCACCTCGTCATCGACGGGCTCGCGCGCATCGGCCTCGACGTACCGGTCGTCCCCGACGGGGCGTTCTACGTCTACATCGATGTGAGTCCGACTGGGCTGAGCTCGGCGGAATTCTGCGACCGTGCCCTTCGCGAGGCACACGTCGCCCTCACGCCGGGCAAGGATTTCGGGTTCGCCGGCGCCGATCGCTTCGTCCGGCTGTCCTACGCGGCGTCGACGGAGGATCTCGCTCTGGCGATCGATCGGCTCGGCACGTTCGTGGGGGCCGCGAACCCCGCGTGACCCGCACCTGACGTCAGCCTCGCGGATAGAGTGTGATCTGCAACACTCTTCGAGCCCAGGAGACGTCGCATGAGTATCGCCGATCTCGACACCGTGGACCCGAAACGGATCGCCGAAGAGGCGGGCAAGGTCCTGCGCGAGCGGACGACCGGCGAGCCCCGGGTCCCCGGTGTCGTCGCCGGGGTCACCACGGACCAGCGGACCGCCTACCTCGAGGCGGTCGGGCTCAGGGCCGCCGACGCCGATCATTCGATGACCACCGACTCGGTGTTCGCCCTGTTCTCCATGACCAAGGCGATCACCGCCACGGTCGCGCTCCAACTCGTCGGTGAGAAGCGGCTCGACCTGCATGCGCCGGCGAGCGAGTACGCACCGGCCATCGCCGGCCTGGAGGTGATCGAGGGATTCGACGACGACGGCAACCCACGGCTGCGCCCACCCGCCTCCGCGGTCACCACTCACCAACTACTCACCCACACAGCAGGTTTCGGATACTCCTTCTTCAACGAGACCTACCGCCGGCTCGAAACCGAGCACCGGCAGCCGCCCATCTCCGAGTCGACGCACGCCGCACTGCGCACACCGCTCCTGTTCGATCCGGGCACCGCGTGGGAGTACGGTTCCAACATCGACTGGGTCGGCCAGGTCATCGAGGGCATCACCGGCCGCCGCCTCGGTGACGTGATGAGCGATCGCGTGTTGTCACCACTCGGCATGTCCGACACCGCATTCACGCTCTCCGGCGACACCCGGCACCGCCGCGCGATCATGCACCATCGCCATGACGACACCCTCATCGCAGATCACCGATGGGAGCGAACCCGCGACCCCGAGGTCCACATGGGCGGTCAGGGTCTGTACTCGACGGTCCCCGACTACCTCCGGTTCCTGCGGATGTGGTTGCGGGACGGCGAATCCGATTCCGGAGACCAGGTCCTCCGACCCGAGATCGTCGAGTTGGCGTTGCGGAACCACATCGGCGACCTGAAGGTGAAGAAGCTGCCCGGGGTGATGCCGGAACTGTCCAACGATGCCGAATTCTTCCCCGGCACAACGAAATCCTGGTCTTACGCCTTCATGATCAACGACGTCGACGTGCCCACCGGCAGACCGGCCGGTTGCCAGTCCTGGGCCGGCCTGGGAAATCTCTATTGCTGGATCGATCCGATCGACAAGATCGGCGGTGTCTGGGCGACCCAGATCCTCCCCTTCGCCGACCCGACCTCCATGGGCGGATACCTCGACTTCGAGACCGCGGTCTACCGCGCGCTCAGCGTCTGACCCGGAACCTGCCGACCGGACTCCCAGAAATCTGGGGGCGCATCGGTTCCAGAGGTTCCGCCGCGACATCTCCGGCGTTCGAGGGATGGCGGGAACAAAAGGTGCTCAGCGACTCTGAGTGCCATGAACACATCGGGACCCGCGGTGCGGAACACCGCACCCGGCCCCGCTTCACCATCCGCTCCGCTCACCGAACCGCGAAGGAACCACACCGTGTCCATCACCTCCGAACCGATCGACTTCACCGACCTCGACGCCCTCGTCACCACCGTCGCAGGCCCGGTCCTGACACCGACCGACGACGGTTACAGCGCCGAACTGACCGGCTTCAACCTGGTGGCCATCCCGGCCGCGCAGGTCGTCGTCGGCGCAACCGGTGCCGAAGACGTCGCCGCCGCAGTGCGATACGCGCGGGCGAACGGACTGCGTGTCGGTGCCCGGGCCACCGGGCACGGGGCCCCGATCGAGGGCCGCGGCACGGTCGTCGTCACCACCTCGCGGATGACCGACATCGTCGTCGACCCGGTCACCAGGACCGCCCGTGTCGGCGCCGGTGTCCGCTGGCGTGATCTCGCCGCGGCGACCGCACCTCACGGACTGACCGGTCTGGTCGGCTCGGCGTCGTCGGTCGGCGTGGTCGGTTACCACCTCGGCGGAGGGCTCAGCCCGCTCGGACGCCGATTCGGCTGGGCCGCAGACCATGTCCGGTCTATCGAACTGGTGACCGCGGACGGGATCATCCGAACGGTCGACCCCTCGGCCGGTTCGGACCTGTACTGGGCGATCCTCGGCGGACGCGACGGCTTCGGCATCGTCACCGCCATCGAGTTCGGACTCTTCGAGCTCCCCACCGTGTACGGCGGCGGCATCTTCTTCGCCGGCTCGGCGGCGGCCGACGTGCTCCACACCTGGCGTGAGTGGGCGCCGACCCTGCCGGACGAGGCCGGCACCTCCGTCGCGGTCCTGCGCCTCCCGCCGGACCCAAACCTGCCGGCCCCGTTGCAGGGCCAGATCGCGGTGCATGTCCGCTACACCCACACCGGCGACCCGGCCACCGCGGCAGCGCTTCTCGCCCCGATGCGCTCGGCCGGCCCCATCCTGCTCGAGAACATCGACGTGCTCCCGACCGCCGCTCTCGACGCCGTGCACATGGACCCGCCCGGACCGATGCCTTCCGCCGAACGCGGCAGCATCCTGCGCGAGTTCCCGGCGTCGGCCGTCGACGCCCTTCTCGAGGTCGCCGGACCGCACGTCGCGAGCCCCCTGGCCATCGTCGAGGTCCGCCTGATGGGCGGCGCGCTGACGCAACCGCAGCGCGTACCCAACGCGGTCGCCGGTCGCCACGGCGCCTTCAACGTCGTCGCCATCGGCGTGCCGGCCGGCCCCCTCGGCGACCAGGTCGGCGCACACCTGGCCGCCGTCACCCGGGCCGTCGCGCCGTGGTCGGCCGGTGCACTGCTGAACTTCTGCGGACTCGGCGCCGCCGAACGCGAGCAGCTCTGGACGCCCGAACAGCGGGTACGCCTGGAGACGATCCGCCGCCGTCACGACCCGGCCGGGGTCCTCCGGGTGGATGATCCCAGCTTTGTGGGATAGACATCGATGCAGCTCAGGAACATGATTGCCAGATGACATCGAGCCTGACCGCCGAGCGTGTGCGCCGCGACATCGAAGTCGTGGCGCACGCCGGTCTCGGCCTCGACGACTTCTTCGCGGAAACCGTGGAGTCGTTGCGTCGTGCGGTACCCGTCGATGCCGCCTGCATCGGCACCTTCGACCCCAACACGGTCATGCTGACCTCGGCTCGGAAGTACGGGGACCTGCTCGGTCAGGATCACAAGGACCCGGAATGGGGGCTTCTCGAGTACGGGCAGGTCGAACCGTCCAGTTACCGAGAACTGGTGGCGCAGAAGCGCGATGCCGTCGGCCTCAATCTCCTGACCCGGGGTCGGACCCAGCAGTCCGAACGCATGACGCGGCTCATGATCCCGGAATACTGCTTCCACGACGAGGCGCGCGTCGTGCTCCGCGACGGGGATCGGGTGTGGGCCGGGATCGCGATGTTCCGCAGCGGCGCGGGCTGCCGCCCGTTCACCGAGGACGAGATCGACTTCCTCGGTTCGCTGTCCCAGACACTCGCACACGGGGTTCGGATCGGGCTGCTCAGCACGGTCGTCGCCGAACAACGGCCGTCGATCAACAGCGGGCCGGCCGTCCTGATCATCGATCGCAACAACGAGATCGTGCAGATGAGCGCCGGCAGCCAGGAGCGCATCGACGACCTCGCGGCGGGGCCGAACAGTGCGGCGGCCGTGAACCCCATCTACGGCCTGATCGGTGCCGCACGACGCTACGGTGCCGGCGAGACGCAGGTACCGCCACGCCTGCGGGTCCGCGGCAGATCGGGAATGTGGCTCGTCATCAACGCGTCCCCGCTGTCCTCGGTCGACGGCCGGCCCGGCGAGGTCGTCATCACGATCGAGGAGGCGCGTCCGCCGGAGATCATCCCGCTCGTCGTCGAGGCCTTCGGACTCACCGCCCGTGAGCGTGACGTGACCCAGATGGTGTTGCAGAACGTCGCCACCAAGGACATCGCCGCAACCCTGCACGTATCCGCGTACACGGTGCAGGATCACCTGAAGTCGATCTTCGACAAGGCCGGGGTCCGGAGCCGTCGCGAACTCATCGCCCGGGTGTACTTCGACCAGTACGCGCAACGTCTCAACGATCCGCTCACCCCCTCCGGCTCCTACGCGTCGGCCGAATAACCACACCTCACCTGCACATTCCCCCCGGGGGCCCGCATCGCGGGCCCCTTTTGTCGTCGGAAGACCGGCGACTTGGTCAGTCGTCTCACAGTGAGACGTTTGTTACCTGCATCACACGGTTGTATCGAAGTCGCTCCAGTCCATGCGGGCCGGCACACCCGCCGGCTCCCTCAAAAGAGGAGGCGCACTTTGAGCAGGCAGAGCTTGACCAAAGCCCATGCGAAGATCACCGAGTTGTCCTGGGAGCCCACATTCGCGACCCCGGCCACTCGATTCGGAACCGACTACACCTTCGAGAAGGCCCCCAAGAAGGACCCGCTGAAGCAGATCATGCGGTCCTACTTCCCGATGGAGGAGGAGAAGGACAACCGCGTGTACGGCGCCATGGACGGCGCCATCCGCGGCAACATGTTCCGCCAGGTCCAGGAACGCTGGCTGGAGTGGCAGAAGCTGTTCCTGTCGATCATCCCGTTCCCCGAGATCTCGGCGGCCCGCGCGATGCCGATGGCCATCGACGCGGTCCCCAACCCCGAGATCCACAACGGGCTGGCCGTGCAGATGATCGACGAGGTCCGTCATTCGACGATCCAGATGAACCTCAAGAAGCTGTACATGAACAACTACATCGACCCGGCCGGCTTCGACATCACCGAGAAGGCATTCGCCAACAACTACGCCGGCACCATCGGCCGACAGTTCGGCGAGGGGTTCATCACCGGTGACGCCATCACGGCAGCCAACATCTACCTCACGGTGGTCGCCGAAACCGCATTCACCAACACGCTGTTCGTCGCGATGCCCGACGAAGCCGCCGCCAACGGCGACTACCTGCTCCCCACCGTCTTCCACTCGGTGCAGTCCGACGAGTCGCGGCACATCTCCAACGGTTACTCGATCCTGCTGATGGCGCTCGCCGACGAGCGCAATCGTCCTCTGCTGGAACGTGATCTGCGGTACGCGTGGTGGAACAACCACTGCGTCGTCGACGCCGCGATCGGCACCTTCATCGAGTACGGCACCAAGGACCGCCGCAAGGACCGGGAGAGCTACGCGGAGATGTGGCGCCGGTGGATCTACGACGACTACTACCGCAGTTACCTTCTGCCGCTGGAGAAGTACGGGCTCACCATCCCGCACGATCTGGTCGAGGAGGCTTGGAACCGGATCACCAACAAGCACTACGTCCACGAGGTGGCGCGCTTCTTCGCCACCGGCTGGCCGGTCAACTACTGGCGCATCGACGCCATGACCGACAAGGACTTCGAGTGGTTCGAGGAGAAGTACCCCGGGTGGTACAACAAGTTCGGCAAGTGGTGGGAGAACTACAACCGTCTCGCCTACCCGGGCCGCAACAAGCCGATCGCCTTCGAGGACGTCGACTACGAGTACCCGCACCGTTGCTGGACCTGCATGGTGCCGTGCCTCGTCCGTGAGGACATGATCGTGGACAAGGTCGACGACCAGTGGCGCACCTACTGCTCGGAGACCTGCCACTGGACCGACGCGGTCGCCTTCCGCGATCAGTACGACGGCCGGGACACCCCGAACATGGGACGCCTCACCGGGTTCCGCGAATGGGAGACCCTGCATCACGGCAAGGATCTCGCCGACATCATCAAGGATCTGGGTTACGTCCGAGACGACGGCAAGACCCTCATCCCGCAGCCGCACCTCAACCTGGACCCGAAGAAGATGTGGACGCTCGACGACGTCCGCGGCAACGTCTTCAACAGTCCCAACGTGCTGCTCAACGAGATGTCCGACACCGAGCGGGACGCGCACATCGCGGCGTATCGCGCCAATCCCAACGGGGCCGTGCCGGCCTGACGGCACGCCGGTGGGCGCCCCCTTCCGAGTTGTTCGCAACTCGCTCCTCAGGGAGCAGGAGACGCTCGCGAGCTCGCTCCTCAGGGAGCGGTGATGACCGCAAGCCATCGCCTCCCCCAGCTCCCTGAGGAGCGCAGCACCTCCCTTTTCCAGACAGGAGTTTCCGTGGCCGACACACATCACATCAACTTCGTCCCGGTCGACATCGAGATGGAGGTCGCCGAGGACGAATCGATCCTCGACGCAGCGTTCCGACAGGGCATCCACCTCATGCACGGGTGTCGCGAGGGCCGGTGTTCGGCCTGCAAGTCGTACATGCTCGATGGGGATGTCCAGATGGACAACTACTCCACCTTCGCCTGCAACGAGGCGGAGGAGGCCGAGGGCTATGTGCTGCTGTGCCGGTCCTACGCCTACAGCGACTGTGAGATCGAGCTCCTCAACTTCGACGAGGACGAATTGCTCGGCGGCGCACCGATACAGGACGTGCGCACCCGGGTCACCGCGATCGAGCCGGTGACGGCCGACATCGTGTCACTTCGTCTCGACGTCGTCGAACCGGAGACCTTCGAGTTCAAACCCGGTCAGTACGTGGATCTCTCGGTCCCCGGCACCGAGGAGAAGCGTTCGTTCTCGATCGCGACCACCCAGGCCACTCCGGACAAGCTGGAGTTCCTGATCAAGAAGTACCCGGGAGGCCTGTTCGCCGGCCTTCTCTCCGACGGCCTCTCCCCCGGCGACGAGATCATGATCAACGGCCCGTACGGGTCGTGCACCCTGCGCAACGGCCATGTACTGCCGATCGTCTGCATCGGCGGCGGGGCCGGAATGGCCCCGCTGCTCTCGCTGCTGCGCCACATCAGCGAGACCGGTCTGAACAGGCCGGTGCGTTTCTACTACGGGGCCCGGACCGCGGCGGATCTGTTCTACCTCGACGAGATCGCCGCACTGGGCGAGAAGATCGCCGACTTCCGGTTCGTCGCCTGCCTGTCGGAGTCGGCCGACGGCGCCCCGGACGGCGTCGAGGTCGCCGAGGGGAACGTCACCGACATCGTCAACTCACACGAATCCGATCTCGCCCGAACGGAGGTGTATTTCTGCGGCCCCCCGCCCATGGTCGATGCGGCTCTCGCTCTCGCCGACCAGCATTCGGTCCCCCGGGACCAGACCTTCTACGACAAGTTCACCAGCCCGGCTTTCGACTAGAAGTCGCCGAACGAGGAGGAACGACAGGTATGTCCGCCCCCACCGCGCCGAAATCACCACAGCGCGAACGCAGTTTCCCGAGCATCGAATTCACCGACGCCGAGGCCGGCGCCAAGGAATTCCCGAGCAGCAAGAGCCGCAAGTACAACTACTATCAGCCGGCCAAGAAGCGGGCGACGGTCTACGAGGACGTCACCGTCGACGTGCAGCCCGACCCGGAACGCCACCTGACCCAGGGCTGGATCTACGGCTTCGGCAACGGTCCCGGCGGTTATCCGCAGGAGTGGACGGCCGCGAGATCGAGCAACTGGCATGCCTTCCTCGATCCCAACGAGGAGTGGGAACAAACCATCTTCCGCAACAACTCGGCGGTGGTCCACCAGGTCAATCTGTGTCTGCAGAATGCCAAGCGTGCCCGCGTGTACGACGGCTGGAATCCCTCGTGGCTCAAGTTCATCGAGCGCAACCTCGGCGCCTGGATGCATGCCGAGAGCGGCATGGGCCTGCACGTGTTCACCTCGATCCAGCGGTCGGCCCCGACCAACATGATCAACAACGCGGTCGCGGTCAGCGCGGCGCACAAGCTGCGTTTCGCCCAGGATCTCGCGTTGTTCAACCTCGATCTCGCCGAGGCCGAGGAGGCCTTCGACGGCTCGGCACACAAGGAGGTCTGGCAGTCGGCGCCGGAATGGCAGCCGACCCGCGAGGCCGTTGAGCGGCTGACCGCGATCGGCGACTGGGCGAAGTTGTTGTTCTGCACCAACATCGTCTTCGAGCAGCTCGTCGGGTCGCTGTTCCGGACCGAGCTGATCATGCAGGTCGCGGCGCGTAACGGCGATTACATCACCCCGACGATCGTGGGCACCGGTGAGTACGACTACGACCGCGACCTGAACTACACCCGGGCCCTGTTCCTGATGCTCTCCCGCGACGAACAGTACGGCGCGCAGAACCGCGCACTGTTCGGCGAGTGGCTCTCGGAGTGGGTGCCGCGCTGCCTCGACGCGGCGCGTGGGCTGCAACCGATCTGGTCGCAGCCGGCGGACAAGTCGGTCACCTTCGCCACGAGCCTCGACGCGGCGACCGAGAAGTTCCGCGACGTACTCAAAGCCATCGAAGTCGACATCCCCGAGGAGCTGAACCGATGACCTCCATGCAATTCGGCGCACAGACCGAGTTCTCCAACATGTGCGGCGTCACCCTGATGAACACGCCTGTCGGCCGCGTCGTCGCCGACGTCATGGGCGCAAAGGAAGGTGTCGAACTCACCGAGTACCCGTCGATGATCCGTGTCGACGGCGTCAATCGGCTCGAGTTCGACTACGACGAGCTCACCGACGCCCTGGGTCAGGAGTTCGACGGATCGGTCTTCGAGGAGATCAGCTCCACCCACTACGGGCGGATGGTGCACCTCGACGACCGGACCTACCTGTTCGCGAGCCCCGAGGACGCCGCCGAGTTCATCGGGTTCGATCTCACCGCGTCGAGCTGAGCGCAGGCCCGACCCCCGATCTGCGTCGTGGCCGCCGGCGAGCACCCCCCCGGCGGCCACGACGCACCCCAGGAATCCCCCGCCGACAACAACTCTCGATCCCCGCCAACCCCATCGGATGCAGCCCGCTTCCACCGAGAACGATCAAGGAGTCATCGATGTACGAGAAGAATGGCGACAAGTACTTCATCGTCGACGCACACGTCCACCTCTGGGACGCCCGTGAATCCAATCAGCGCAACATCCACGGCAAGCAGTTCATCGATTGTTTCTACGACTACCACCGCAATCTCAGTCCCGAGGAAGAGGTCTGGGACTACGACACCTACACCTACTACGGTCCCGACCGGCTGATGCGTGACCTGTTCGAGGAGGGCCCGGCCGACCACGCGATCTTCCAGGCGACGATCCTGAAGGACTTCTACGTCAACGGTTTCGCCCAGGTCGACGACTCGCTCAAGCTGTGCGAGGACAACCCGGGGCTGCTCACCTACAACCACGCCTACGATCCGCGTCACGGTGAGGCCGGCCTGGAGCAGCTCCGCAAGGACGCCGACATCATGAACCTCAAGGGCGTGAAGCTCTACACCGCCGAATGGTTCGGAGACTCACGGGGTTACAAGCTCGACGATGCATGGTCTCGCCGCTACCTCGAGGAGTGCATCAAGCTGGGCATCAAGAACGTCCACATCCACAAGGGCCCCACCATCCGACCACTCGACCGCGACGCCTTCGATGTGGCCGACGTCGACAAGGTGGCCACCGACTACACCGATCTGAACTTCATCATCGAGCACGTCGGCCTGCCGCGGCTCGAGGACTTCTGCTGGATCGCCACCCAGGAGTCCAACGTGTTCGGCGGTCTGGCCGTGGCCCTCCCCTTCATCCACACCCGGCCCCGCTACTTCGCCCAGATCATCGGCGAACTCCTGTACTGGATCGGTGAGGACAAGATCCTGTTCGCCAGCGACTACGCGCTGTGGACGCCCCAGTGGCTCGTCGAGCGGTTCGTCGACTTCCAGATCCCGGAGGACATGACCGAATACGCGCCGATCACCGTGGAACAGAAGAAGAAGATCCTCGGTCTCAACGCGGCGGCCCTGTACCCGCACATCGAGGTCCCCGAGGAACTCAAGCTCCCGACCAGCGCGGCCGATCCGGAGGTCGAGGTGGCCGCCGGCGCGAAGGATGCGGTGACGGCATGACCGCGGTCGCTCCCCATCCCGGGTACGTCACCGACACGGCACTCGAGCACGACGTCCTCGCCGCACTCGACACCGTCCTCGATCCCGAACTCGACCAGCCGATCACCGAACTGAAGTTCGTGCGATCGATCCTGATCGACGAGTCGGGGGTGACCGTGCACCTACGGCTCCCGACGTCGTTCTGTTCGCCCAACTTCGCCTACCTGATGGGATCGGACGCACTCGATGCGCTCGAGGACGTCAACGGCGTCGGCCAGGTCCGGGTGCTGCTCGACGATCACCACGACAGCGACAAGATCAACGCCGGACTCGACGCCCGCGCCGGGTACAAGGGCACCTTCGGCGTCGAAGCCCTCGACAGCCTCGACGAGCTGCGTCTGACCTTCCAGCGCAAGGCCCACACCGCCGCGATGGAACGCTGTGTGGCCGCCGAGATCGCCGCCGGGCGGGTCACGGTCGCCGACGTCGATCGGCTGGCGCTCCGCGACCTGCCACGCGGGCACCACAAGGCGGCGCTCCTGCGACGGCGGATGGAGCTGGGTCTCAGCATCTGCCCCAACAGCCTCGTCGTCGTCGACGAGGAGGGGCACGCGCTGCCGGCCGACCAGATCCCGATGCGGCTGAGATTCGCACGGTCCGTGCGCATCTCGATGGAGGGCAACAGCCACTTCTGCCGCGGACTGCTCGCCACCCGCTACGCCGACGACGACCAATGCGACGGGGCCAGCGGCCCGGTCATCACCAACCTCCGCGAAACCCCTCGCGCACACCCCCGAAGCGAACAGGAGTAAGCCATGCGCGCAGTCCAGGTCGTCGGCTACCACGACAAACTGCAACTCAACGAGGTCCCGGCCCCCGAGATCACCGGGCCGCACGACGTCATCGTCCGGATCGGCGGCGCCGGTGTCTGCCGCACCGACCTGCACATCCTCGAGGGCCAGTGGGAGGCGAAGAGCGGTGTCGCACTTCCCTACACGATCGGTCACGAGAACGCAGGCTGGGTGGAGGCCATCGGCGACGCGGTCACCAACGTCGCCGTCGGGGACAAGGTGATCCTGCATCCGCTGATCACCTGCGGACTCTGCCGGGCCTGCCGGTTCGGCGACGACGTCCACTGCGAGAACAGCCAGTTCCCCGGCATCGACACCGACGGCGGTTACGCGGAGTTCCTCAAGACCACGGCGCGCAGCGTCGTGAAGATCGACGACTCCCTCGAACCCGCCGACGTGGCGGCACTCGCCGACGCGGGTCTGACCGCGTACCACGCGGCCGCCAAGGTCGCACGGATGACGCGACCCGGCGACACCTGCGTGGTCATCGGCGCAGGAGGTCTGGGGCACATCGGAATCCAGGTCCTCGCGGCCATCTCCGCCCTGCGGATCGTCGTCGTCGACCGGAACCCGGATGCGGTGGAACTCGCCAAACAGGTCGGTGCCGAGATCGGCATCGTCGCCGACGGAACACATGTGCAACAGGTCCTCGACCTGACGGGCGGACACGGCGCCGAGGCCGTGCTCGACTTCGTCGGCGAGGGCGGGGCGACCGCCGAAGGGACAGCGATGCTGCGCCGCGCCGGCAGCTTCTTCGTGGTCGGCTACGGCGAGAACATCGACGTCCCCACCATCGACGTGATCTCCACCGAGATCAACTTCATCGGCAACCTGGTCGGTTCCTACAACGACCTCGGTGAGTTGATGGACCTCGCCGCCCGGGGAAAGGTCACGCTGCACACCAGCACCTACGCCCTCGCCGATTTCCAGCAGGCACTGGACGATCTCGACGCCGGCCGCGTACGCGGTCGAGCGATTCTTGTGCCCTGACCCTTCGAGGCTCGTCGCTTCGCTCCTCGCACCTCAGGGAGCGAACGGCGGGCCGCCGCCCTCGCTCCTCGCACCTCAGGGAGCGGTAGGAGCCTCCGTATTACCCAGCCGAGAACACCACAGAAAGGCAGGACAACCATGGCCAAGGAGTTGCGCTACAACGCCGAAGCGCGACTGCGGCTCGAGCGAGGAGTGAACGCACTCGCCGACGCGGTCAAGGTGACATTGGGACCGAAGGGCCGCAACGCGGTCCTCGAGAAGCTCACCGGCCCACCGACCATCACCAACGACGGGGTGACCATCGCCCGCGAGATCCAGTTGCGCGATCCGTTCGCCAACATGGGCGCACAGCTGGTCAAGGAAGTGGCGATGAAGACCAACGGGGTCGTCGGTGACGGCACCACCACCGCAACCGTGTTGGCGCAGGCCATGGTTCGCGAAGGTCTGCGCGCCGTCGAGCAGGGTGCCAATCCCATGCGGGTGCGCCGCGGTATCGAACGGGCCATCGCGACGGTGATCGACGCGCTGTCGGAACAGTCCGTCGCGCTCGGGGGCCGCAGCGATCTCGAACGCATCGCGACCCTGGCCGCGAGTGACGACGAGGTCATCGGTTCGGCCATCGCCGCCGCGGTCGAATACGTCGGCCGCAACGGTGTCATCACCACCGAGGAGAGCGACACGCTCGGCCTGTCGGTGGATGTCGTCGACGGCATCGAGTTCGACCACGGCTACATCTCCGGATACATGGTCACCAATCCCGAACGGATGGAAGCGGTTCTGGACAACCCGGTGGTGTTGCTGACCAACAAGAAGATCACCTCGGTGCAGGAGATCATGCCGAGCGTCGAGGCGGCCAAACGCGCCGACCGTCCGCTCCTCGTGCTCGCCGAGGACGTCGACGGTCCCGCCCTGCAGCTGCTCGTCGGCGGCAACATGCACAAGACGATGCAGTCGGTGGTCGTCCGGGCACCCGGCTTCGGTCATCGCCGCGTCGCCGAACTCGAGGATCTCGCCGTGGCCCTCGGCGGTCACGTGATCGCGAAGGACACCGGCCTCGAACTTCACGAGGTCTCCCTCGAACACCTCGGACAGTGCGACCGAGTGACCGTCACCGAGGACTTCACCACGATCGTCGGTGCACGGGGCGACCAGACCCTCGTCGACGCCCGCGTCGCGCAACTCGAGGCGCAGCACGCACGTGCGCGGATCGACGCCGACCGGGACAGCCTGGAGCTGAGGATCGCGCGCCTCACCGGCCGAGTGGCGGTCATCCGCGTCGGCGGCGTGACCAGCGTCGAACTGAAAGAACGCATGCTCCGGGTGGAGGACGCCCTGGCCGCGACGCGGGCGGCGGTGGAGGACGGCATCGTCTCCGGCGGCGGAACCGCTCTGGCACAGGCTCATCGGGCTCTCGACGCGCTCGGCGACGTGGCTGGTGACGAAGGCGCCGGAATCGGCGTCGTCCGTAGGTCGATGGCCGAACCGCTGTTCTGGATCGCCACCAACGCCGGCTTCGACGGCGAAGAAGTGGTCAAGGTCGTCAGCGGCCTGCCCCTGGGTCACGGATTCAACGCGATGACAGGCGATTACGGCGACATGTTCGACGAGGGCGTCATCGACCCGGCCAAGGTCACCAAGGCCGCGCTGGAGAGCGCCGCCTCGATCGCCGCCTTGTTGATCACCACCGAGACCGCGGTCGTCGAGGAGGTCTTCACGCACCCGGGTGCGATCGAGGCCCCCGGATTCGGTGATCTCGCCGAGGGGATGGTGCGGCCCTCCAACATCTACTAGCCCACCCCTCCCAGACCCCGGCGGGGACGTCGTCGCTGCAGCGGCGACGGGGGCCGGTCGCGATTGCAGATTCGTTCTCGGCGTGGATCGCGACCGGCCCACTTCCGGCTGCCTGTATCGAGCCCTGACCAGTACGAATTCGGACGAAAACACCTGTTCGTTCACACGCGTGAACGTTGCTGTGTCCGTTACACTGCCCTGGAATGAGACCTACATCACAGTAGGGAGATACGGTCCCGGTGAAGCCGAAGCCAACAGACCACACCCGAGAACCCGTCGCCCACGTCGCCCGGGCGCGGGAGAGGTTCCTCAGCGACGACGGCGTCGTCGACGATCGCCTGTCCGGCGCCGTCCGCGACGCGATCTCCACCTCGTGGCGCCGCTCGCGCTCGTTCAAGGTGCAGACCGACCGACTGGAACTCCCGTTCGTGCGCGAGCCGAACACGGACAGCCCTTTGATGACAGCCGCCCGGCCGGTGCTCGACCAACTCGCCGCGGACCTGTCGGCCGAGCCGGTGAGCATCATCCTCACCTCGCCGGACGGCGTGGTGCTGTCCCGCGCCGCCGGCTGCGGCGAGCTCCTCGGCCAGCTCGACGCCGTGTCACTCGCCCCCGGCTACAGCTACAGCGAAGAGCACGCCGGCACCAACGGGATCGGGACCGCCCTCGAAACCCGCCAGGCCACCCTCGTCACCGGTGCCGAGCACTACGCGGGGTGCCTCGCCCGGCTCAGCTGCGCCGGCGTGCCCATCCGAAATCCCTTCTCCGGCGGACTCGTCGGCGCCCTCGATCTCACCGGGTGGGTCCAGGAGGGCGGCTCCCTGCTGCTGTCGCTGGCCAAGTCGGCGACCGTGCAGATCGAACAGCAGATGCTGGCGAACGCCAGCGAACGCGAATCCCGGCTCCTGTCGGCCTATCTCGCAACCTGCCGGCGCGCGCCCCAGATGATGGTCCTCGCCATCGCCGCCGACGTCGTTCTGATGAACCGGCGCCTCCGGCAGAGCATCGACCCGCAGGATCAGGTGTCGATGCTCGAGCACGCCGTCGATCAGAGCCTCGAGGTGGCCGCGGGACGTCGGGTGAACACGCTGCCCAGCGGGCGTTCGGTACGGCTGGCACCGGTCACGGAGTTCTCCGACGCCCAGGACGGTATCGCGATCTTCCATGTCCACCTGATGGATTCGGCCACCGCGGCCCCACCACAGCGTCGACCGTCGAAGCCCTCGGTGCTGCCCGGGATCGTCGGACGCAGCTCATCGTGGCGTCAGGCATGCGACCGCATCGTCCAGCACATCGGGGACGGTCACTGGATCGCGGTCTCGGGCGAACGGGGTTCGGGCCGGTCCGCGGTTCTCCGCGCGGCGGCGGGACGGTGCCGGCGCGGGACGATCCGCGTGTACGCCGCCGAGGACTTCCAGGACGCCGACACGCTCGACAGCTTCGCAGCCGAGCTCGACACGGACGGTTTCGCGATCATCCTGCGCGACGTCGACGAGTTGCCCGACGACGTACTGTTCGACGTCGCCGAGGTCATGCAGGGACGCGAGCACGCGGGCTGGCTGGGCATGACCCTCAGCTCCAGCGACTCGACACCCGCCCTGGGTGCCACCCTGCTGCCGTTCTTCTCGCACACCATCGAGGTGCCGCCGCTGCGTCATCGCATCGAGGATCTACAGGTCCTGGTGCCGACCATCCTCCTGCAACTGACCCGCGGACGGGAACTCGCCGTCGCGCCGGACGCCATGCGGCAGCTGAGCAAGTACACCTGGCCGGGGAACGTCGCAGAACTCCGCCAGGCGCTGCGGGACGTGGTCATCCACCATCGGTCGGGGACGATCACGGCGCAACACCTGCCGCCGACCTATCGCGCCCAGAGCCGGCACACCCTCACCCGCATCGAGGCACTCGAGCGGGATGCGATCGTGCGGAGCCTGGAGGAGAACGGCCGGAACAAGGTCGCGGCGGCCAACGCACTGGGGATCTCCCGCGCGACGATTTATCGCAAGATAAAGGAGTTCGGCATCGACGTGTAGTCGGTGGCGCAGAGAGAGGGTCGGCGGCGGGGCAGGTCGGGACGATGCCACCCCCGCCGAATGGCACCGTCCCCGCGACCTGCATCTTCACGCCATAACCGAAGTTATTCACGATCGTGAATCGTCCGTAGTCCATCACGAGACCGCGCACCATGACAAGGAGAAGTGACAAGGTGTGACACTCGTAACAACCATCTGTAGATTGCTGAACCGGCGTGCAGGCGACTCCTCGACCGAGGGTCGGATACCGAGCGGACGATCGGTAGATGCATGATGAACGGGTGCCCCTGAGACGGGCACCACAACGGCGGTCCGATCACGAGGAAGTGCGATGGCCACACCCATGTCCCGGCGGGACCTCGAGTTCCTGCTGTACGAATGGCTCGACGTCGAGGCCCTGACCTCACGAGACCGTTTCGCGGCGCATTCGCGCGACACCTTCGACGCCGTCCTCGAACTCAGCGCCGACATCGCCATGAAGTGCTTCGCCCCGGCCAACAAGATCGGCGACGCCAACGAGCCCTACATCGGCGCCGACGGCAAGGTCGTCCTCCCCGACGAGGTGGTGTCGGGCCTCGCCGAGTTCCGCAAGGCCGGCCTCATCGCCGCCTCCTTCGACGAGGAACTCGGCGGCATGCAGTTGCCGACCGTGATCCGACAGGCGTCGGCGGTGTGGTTCCAGGCGGCCAACGCGGCCATGTCGTCGTACAACTTCCTCACGGTCGGCAACGCCAACCTGCTGGCCGAGTACGCGACCCCCGAACAGCGCGACACCTGGGTCCGCCCGCTCGTCGAAGGCCGATTCTCCGGGACGATGTGCCTGTCCGAGCCTCAGGCCGGATCGTCGCTCGCCGACATCACCACCAAGGCCGAACCGGCCGGTGACGGCACCTACCGGATCACCGGGACCAAGATGTGGATCTCGGCCGGCGACCACGAACTCACCGAGAACATCGTGCATCTCGTGCTCGCGAAGGCCCCCGGCGGCGGTCCCGGCGTCAAGGGGATCTCGCTGTTCATCGTCCCGAAGTTCCTGCCGGACGGCACCCGCAACGACATCGCCCTGGTGGGCCTCAACCACAAGATGGGCAACCGGGCCACCACCAACTGCCTGCTCAACTTCGGCGACGGCACGTTCTCGCCCGACCCCACGCCCGGTGCCGTGGACACTCAGCCCGCTCGCTCCGCTCCCGGCGCTGTCGGGTATCTGGTCGGCGAGGAGCACCGCGGCCTCTCCTACATGTTCCACATGATGAACGAGGCACGCATCGGCGTCGGATTCCTCGCCACCGCACTGGGTTACGCCGGATACCAGGCGTCGCTGGAGTATGCGAAGGTGCGCACACAGGGACGCCCCGTCGACCAGAAGGACCCGTCGTCGAAGCCGGTGCCGATCATCGAACACGCCGACGTTCGACGCATGCTGCTGGCCCAGAAGTCCTATGTCGAAGGCGCACTCGCCTTCGAGCTGTACTGCAGCGTCCTCGTCGACCAGGCGGCGACGACCGCCGACGCCGAGGAGCGCGCCCGCATCGACCTGCTGCTCGAGGTACTGACCCCGATCGCCAAGAGCTGGCCGTCGCAGTGGTGCCTGGAGGCCAACAGCCTGGCGATCCAGGTGCACGGCGGCTACGGCTACACCCGCGAGTTCGACGTCGAGCAGTACTACCGCGACAACCGCCTCAACCCCATCCACGAAGGGGCACATGGCATCCACGGTCTCGACCTGCTGGGCCGCAAGGTGATCATGCAGGGCGGTGCCGGTCTGGCACTGCTCGCCGAGACCATCGGCGCGACCGTCGCACGTGCACTCGAGGTGCCGGCCGCCGCCGGGTACGCCGAGACCCTGCAGTCGATCGTCGACCGGCTCGTCGAGGTGACCGCACACATCTGGTCGTCAGGCGATCCGAAGCTCGCGCTCGCCAACGCCACGCTCTACCTCGAGGCCACCGGCCACATCGTCATCGCCTGGATGTGGCTCGAACAACTCCTCGCCGCGGACGGCCGGACCGGCGACTTCTACGACGGCAAACGCGCTGCAGCCCAGTACTTCTTCCGGTATGAACTACCGAAGACCGGTCCGCAGCTCGACCTCCTGACCGCTCTGGACCGCACCACCCTCGACGTCGAACCGTCCTGGTTCTGACCTCACCACCGATCACGACGCGGCGCCGATGCGCCGTGTCACGTAGGAACATGCAAGGGAGACAACGATGTCCGTGATGGATCTGTTCGACACCGCCGGCAAGGTGGTCATCGTGACCGGCGCTTCGTCGGGACTCGGTGTCTCCTTCGCCCGCGGCTTCGCCGAGGCCGGCGCCGACGTGGTGCTCGCCGCGCGTCGGGCGGAGAAGCTCGCCGACACCGCCGCCGCCGTGGAAGCGCTGGGCCGCAAGGCGCTCGTCGTTCCCGCCGACGTCTCCGATCCCGAGCAGTGCCAGCGCGTCGTCGACGCGGCGATGGAGACCTTCGGCAAGGTCGACGTGCTCATCAACAACGCCGGCGTCGGCACCGCCTACCCCGCCACCCGTGAGACGCCCGACCAGTTCCGGAACGTCATCGACATCAACCTCAACGGCTCCTACTGGATGGCGCAGTCGTGCGGGCGGGTCATGCAGCCGGGCAGCGCGATCGTCAACATCTCGTCGATCCTCGGCATCACCACTGCCGGGCTCCCGCAGGCCGCCTATGCCGCGAGCAAGGCCGGCGTCATCGGTCTCACCCGGGACCTGGCGCAGCAGTGGGGTTCGCGCAAGGGAATCCGGGTCAACGCCATCGCCCCCGGCTTCTTCGAGAGCGAGATGACCGACACCTACCAGCCCGGTTACCTCGACTCGCAGATGCCGCGGGTCGTGCTGGGCCGCACCGGTCACGGCGAAGAGCTCGCCGCCACCGCGATCTGGCTGTCGTCGGCGGCCGCCGGTTACGTCACCGGCCAGACCCTCGCGGTCGACGGCGGCGTCACGATCACCTAGAAGCGACACGCGATTGCCGCAATCGGCGGCGGGCGCGGCCATAGACTGGTCGCAATGGAATCCGCACCTTTCCCGACAATCCGCTGCATCCCACCCTGCGTGAGCCGGTCAACCAGGTCGATCCGCGCGCCAAGACCCTGTGGCGCATCGGCCCGCTGATCCTGGGCGTACCGGCGACCATCGCGGCCATCGTGGTCGCGGTCGTCGTGCCCGACGCACGGTGGGGTGCAACGCTCGCCGCAATCGCCCTGCTCCTGCTGACCGTGTTCTACACGGTGGTGGTCCCGTTGTGGCGGTACCGCTTTCACCGCTGGGAGGTCAGCGAGGATGCGGTGTACGCCCAATCGGGTTGGTTCGTCCGGCACCGGGTGATCATCCCGATCGCACGCATCCAGGTCGTCGACACCGAGGCCGGCCCCCTGGAACAATTGCTGAAACTGGGGAAACTCACGGTGACGACGGCGTCGTCGGCGGGCACGATCCACATCGAGGGGCTCGACGCCGAACTCGCCCGCGCGACCGCATCCGACCTGACCATCCGCACCCAGGCGTTCACCGATGACGCGACCTGAGCCGCAACCCGGAGCGGTGCCACCGCCCACCCCGGGCCTGCACATCGATGCGCCGGACGAGTGGCATCGACTGTCCCCATGGATGATGGCGGTGACCATCGTCGAATCGCTCCCCTCGCTGGTCCCGGTCCTCATCGCACTGGTCTTCGCCGGGCGGAGCGCGCCCCTGGTCACACTTCTCGCCACCGTGGTCCTCGTGCCGCTGGTGACGGTGGTGCCGTGGCTGACCACCTTCTATCAGGTGACCGCAGAACATGTCCGGGTCCGGAGCGGGTTGGTCACCAAGAAGGTCGCCACCGCCCGCCGCGACCGCATCCGCAGCGTCGACCTCACCGCTTCACTCGTCCACCGTGTGCTGAACCTGCAGAAGGTCACCATCGGTACCGGCGGCGACGAACAGGCGTCGCAGGTCAAACTCCGGGCCGTCACCCTCCCCGAGGCGCGCGCGCTGCACGACAACCTGATGCCGACGGCCGGAACCCGCTCTGCGGCAGCAGCGTCGGATGAGCAGTTCGCTCCCGAGACGCCGACGGCAGCACCCGAGGTGCTCACCAGCTTCCAGAACGCTTGGCTGCGGTACTCACCGTTCTCGATGGGCGGTCTCGCGATCGCCGCTGCGGTCGCCGGCGTCGGGGTCCAGATCGCCAACGACGCAGGCATGTTCGACGAGGGGGTCGGACTCGCACGCGACGCCTTCGACACCGTGCGGTCGATCCCGCTGGCGCTGGTCATCGCCGTGGCCGTGGTGGCGGTGATCCTCATCGGCGCCGTCCTGTCGGTGATCGGATATGTCCTGAGCTACTGGGACTTCCGCCTCACACGGCATCTCGACGGGACGCTGCGCACCGAACGCGGACTGCTCACCACCAACTCGATCAGCTTCGACGAGAAGCGCATCCGCGGCAGCCATTTGACCGAACCGATCCTCATGCGACCTCTGAAGGGCGCCCGTCTGCAGGCGATCGCAACCGGTGCGACCAAACACCCGCTGCTGCTGCCGCCGGCCCCGATGTCCGAGGCGATGCGTGTCGCCGACCTCGTCACCCACGAACGTTCCGAACTGACCGCCGCGTTGACCGGGCACGGCCGCGTCGCCCGCATCCGCCGCCTGAACCGGGGCTTCCTCTCGGGTCTGGTGATCCTTGTCGGGATCTCGATCGCGGTCATCGGCGGCGCGATCCCGGTCGGCTGGATCGTCGTGGGTGTGCTCGCGCTCGCGGTTTCGATCGGTCTCGGCATGGTCCGGGCCCGCCACCTCGGTCACCGTCTCACCACCCGGTCGGTGGTCCTCGCTCCCCCGACGGTCGCCCGGCAGCGGATCGTCGTCGACCGCGACGGCGTCATCGGCTGGGCGAGCAGGTCGTCGGTCTTCCAGCGCCGCGCCGGGGTGAGCACGCTGATCCTCGCTACGGCCGCCGGTTCCGAGCACTATTCGATCGTCGACGTCGACGACGCGACCGCGGCGGCGATCACCTCCGACGTGACACCCGACTGGGTCGCACCGTTCCTCCGACAGCCGGCCGAGTAGGTCGTCGACGCGCGGGATCGTCGATCACCCGGCGTCGTCGGATAGTGCCTCGAGCAACCGGTCGACGAACGCCGCCTGTGCGGGGTTGAGTTTCTTCTTCGCGGTCTCCGGGTCGAACCACTCGGCGCGGTCGATCTCCGGGAACGACTGCAGGCGGCCCGACCGCGGCGGCCACGCCATCTCGAAGGTGTTGGAGACAACGGTCGTCACGTCGAGGTCGCCCTCGACGCCGAAGCCGATGACGGTCTTCCCGCTCTTGAGTTTCACCTCGCCGAGGTCGAGGTGCGGGCCGTCGGGCACCGGGCTGCCGATCTCCTCGAGGTACTCACGCCGCGCGGCGTCCCACACCGACTCGTCCGGGTCGAGGAGGCCCTTCGGGATCGACCACGACCCCTCGTCGGGCTTGCGCGCCCAGATCGGACCGCCGGGATGAGCGATGAGCACTTCGACGCCGTCCGGGTCGGTGCGTCGGAACAGCAGGATGCCCGCGCTACGGCGAGTCGAGGATGCGGTCACGGATATATCTTCGCGGAAACACCGCCGACACACGGACGCGCCTTCGCGGAAATACCGGGTCCGTAGAAAACCAGGCATGTCGGTGATCGATGTCGTGAAGAACGGGAAGACCGGTGCGCGTCCGGTCGACGAGATCCCGCCGTTCGTCAAGCTGTTCCCGCTCGGCCTGCAGCATGTGCTCGCGATGTACGCGGGTGCGGTCGCGGTCCCGCTGATCGTCGGCGGCGCGATGGTCGGCGCCGGACAGCTCCAGCAGGGCGACATCGTCCACCTGATCATGGCCGACCTGTTCGTCGCCGGTATCGCGACGATCCTGCAGGCCGTCGGGTTCTGGCGGTTCGGTGTCCGCCTCCCGCTGATGCAGGGCGTGACCTTCGCCGCCGTCGGCCCGATGATCACCATCGGCACCAGCTACGGCATCACCGCCATCTACGGTTCGGTGATCGCCTGCGGCGTGTTCATAGTCGCGGTGGCACCGATCGTCGGACGACTCATCCGGTTCTTCCCGCCGCTGGTCACCGGCACGATCATCCTGATCATCGGCGTCTCGTTGATGCGCGTGGCGGCCGGCTGGTTCGGCGGCGGCACCGCGTCCGGCCCCGACTTCGGCGACCCGAAGAACATCGGCTTCGGCTTCCTCACCCTGGCGATCATCGTCGCCATCGAGCGTTTCGCGCCCGACGCCGTCCGCCGCGTCTCTATCCTGCTCGGCCTGGCGATCGGCACGCTGGTGTCCATCCCGTTCGGGATGACCCACTGGGACAAGGTCGGCGAATACCCGTGGGTGGGTGTGCCGCAGCCGTTCCAGTTCGGCGCGCCCACCTTCGAGATCAGCGCGATCATCTCGCTGATCATCGTCGGCGTGGTGATCATGACCGAGACCACCGGCGACATCGTCGCGGTCGGCGAGATCGTCGACGAGAAGATCACCCCGCGCCGCCTCGCCGACGGCATGCGCGCCGACGGACTCGGCACCGTCCTCGGCGGCATCTTCAACACGTTCCCGTACACGGCGTTCGCGCAGAACGTCGGCCTCGTCGCCATCACCGGCGTCCGCACGCGCCACGTGGCGACCTGTGCCGGCATCATCCTGGTGGTCCTCGGCCTGCTGCCGAAGATGGCGGCGGTCGTCGAGGGCATCCCGCTCCCGGTACTCGGCGGTGCCGGTGTGGCACTGTTCGGCATGGTCGCGGCCAGCGGCATCCGGACCCTCACCAAGGTGAAGTTCAACAACGTCAACGTGCTCGTCGTCGCGATCTCGGTGGGCGTCGCGATGCTGACCGAGGCAAAGATCTACTACACCGACCGCGCTCTCGGCGATGCCCCGGTCGACGTGGTGCTCGACATGTACTCGCAGTTCCCGGACTGGTTTCAGACCATCTTCCACTCGGGCATCTCGGCCGGCGCCATCACCGCGATCCTGCTGAACCTGCTGCTCAACACCCGCAGCGTGTCCACCGATCCGGTCGACTATCACAACACCGGGGACATCGCGGTCGTCGGCGAACCCACGGTCTCGGCCGCCGACGGTGTGCGGGCACCGGCCTTCGACCCGCGAGACGCCCTTGCGGCCGCGGACCCCGACACCCCGCCGGAGACCCTGCGCTACCTCGCCGATCACGACGCGTCGCTACACCAGTTCATCGTGACCAACCCGTCGACCCCGAAGGACCTCTGCGACCACATCAAGAGCCTCGGCGACCCCAAGGTGATGCGGGTGTTCGAGACCTGGGACGGCTACACCGACGGTGGATTCTCACGGCGCGGTTCGTGAGCCCGCGGCCGGGCCAGGTGTCGCGGAACGTGTCGGCGACCGTCACGATCGGCGACATCTGCCGACGAGTCGCTCGCTCCTGGCCTCTCCGCCCGCCGATTCGGCCTATCGTGGGAGGCATGTCCTCTCGACTCGACCCCGAGGAATCGGTGCCCGACGATCTCATCGTCGACCCCGACGTGCCCCACGAGTGGCCGCACGCGTCCGCCTTCGCCTTCGGTGATGCGACGCCGATCGGCGAGACTGATCGCCTGGCGCGCGAACGCGCGGCATACGAGGCCGCCGGTCACGCCGACCACAACCGGGGCCACGCGGTGGGCGGCTCCGCCGGAAGCACCGAGGGGCAGTAGATGGAGGTCTTGTCCAGCCGGGTGCTCCTGCTCTCGGCAGATCCCGAACGTCTGCAGGCCTTCTACCGAGACCAGCTGGGCCTCCCGATCCATCGGGAGTACCCCGGCGGCATCGTGTTCTTCGCCGGCAACGGACTCATCGAGATCTCGTCGCACATGAAGACCGACGCCCCCGACCCGACGAGCAACGCGGTGCTCTGGTTGCAGGTCCGCGACGCCGAGGCCACCGAGAAGCAGTTCCGCGATCGCGGGGTGACGGTCACGCGTGAGCCGCGGACGGAGCCGTGGGGCCTGATCGAGATGCACGCCGAGGACCCCGACGGACGCACGATCATCGTCGTGGAGATCCCCGCCGATCACCCGTTGCGCAAGGACACCCGCTAGCCGGAGGGCATCGGCGGTGATGAAACCGGTCGGACCGGGCATGACAAACTGGATCGCATGAGTTCCTGGAACGCGCCCACCTGCGCGAGCGGCTTGGATGCCACCGTCGAGCTGCCCGGTTCCAAGTCCATCACCAATCGCGCGCTGGTCCTCGCCGCGCTCGCCGACGGCCCGTCGACCGTCCGCGGAACCCTCCGCAGCCGAGACACCAATCTGATGCTGGGTGCCCTGGAGGCGCTCGGTGTGCAGGTACGCATCGACCCCGCGGCGGAGACGACCGTCTCCCTCATCCCCGGGCCGCTGCACGGCGCCGACGTCGACTGCGGTCTCGCCGGCACGGTGATGCGGTTCCTCCCGCCGCTCGGTGCGCTGGCCGCCGGCCGGGTGCGCTTCGACGGCGACCCGCAGGCCCGGGTCCGGCCCCAGACCACGATCCTCGACGCCCTGCGTGGACTCGGGGTCGCGATCGAAGGCGATCGGCTGCCCTTCACCATCGACGGCACCGGGCGCGTGCGCGGCGGCGAGGTCACCATCGACGCGTCGGGATCGTCGCAGTTCGTGTCGGGTCTGCTGTTGTCGGCGGCCCGGTTCGACGAGGGGCTGGTCATCCGCCACGTCGGACCGCCCGTTCCGTCGACTCCCCACATCGACATGACCGTCGAGATGCTGGCGACCGCCGGCGTCGAGGTCGACACCTCCGAACCCGATGTCTGGCGGGTGTCGCCCGGTCCGATCCGGGCCGTCGACTGGACCGTCGAACCCGACCTGTCGAATGCGGCTGCGTTCCTGGCCGCCGCCGCGGTGACCGGTGGGGAGGTCCGGGTGCCGTACTGGCCGGCGGTCACCACGCAGCCCGGCGCACGCATCGCCGACGTCCTGGCCGCGATGGGCTGCACCGTCGAGCACCTCGAGGGCACCCTCACCGTCCGCGGTCCCGAGGTGCTGAAGGGTGTGAACCTCGACCTGCGCGACATCGGTGAGCTGACCCCGACCATCGCCGCACTGTGCGCCCTCGCCGACGGCGAATCGGAGCTGAGCGGAATCGCTCATCTGCGCGGCCACGAGACCGACCGGTTGGCGGCCCTCACCACCGAGATCACCCGGCTCGGCGGGATCTGCGCCGAGACCGAGGATGGACTCCGGATCACCGGGACGAGCCTGCACGGCGGGACGTGGGAGTCCTACGCCGATCACCGGATGGCCACCGCCGGCGCCATCATCGGACTCGTGACACCCGACGTCGTGGTCGACGACATCGAGACGACGAGCAAGACCCTGCCCGACTTCCCCGGTATGTGGCAGCAGATGATCGGGCGCCCTTGAGCCGGCGGGCAGCCAGCTACGACGAGTCCGACGTCCGGGTTCGTCCCGGCAAGGGCACCCGGCCGCGCACCAAGACCCGCCCGTCCCACGACGACGCCGAGCAGGGCATGGTCGTGTCGGTGGACCGCGGTCGCTGGGGTGTCGTCCTCGGCGGCGACCCGGACCGTCGCGTCGTGACGATGCGAGCGCGGGAACTCGGCCGGACCCCCATCGTCGTCGGTGACGACGTGTCGGTGGTCGGCGACCTCTCCGGCAAGCCCGACACCCTGGCGCGGATCGTGCGCGTGGCCGAACGACGAAGTGTGTTGCGGCGCACCGCAGATGACTCCGATCCCTACGAGCGGATCGTGGTGGCCAACGCCGATCAGCTGCTGATCGTCACCGCGATGGCCGACCCGCCCCCGCGCACGGGATTCGTCGAACGCACCCTGGCCGCGGCCTACGTCGGCGGCCTCTCCCCCATCCTGTGCCTCACCAAGTCCGATCTCGCCGATCCGGCCGAGTTCACCGCCGCCTTCGCCGATCTCGATCTGCCGGTGATCCGCGCCGGACGCGACGATCCGCTCGACGAGATCCTCGACGCACTGCGCGGGCACATCACCGCCTTCATCGGACACTCCGGGGTCGGCAAGTCGACACTTGTGAATCGTCTTGTCCCCGATGCGTATCGGGCGACCGGCGTCGTGTCCGGGGTCGGCAAGGGACGCCACACCTCGACCCAGTCGGTGGCACTGCCGTTACCCGGGGACTCGGTCCCGCGCGGCTGGGTCGTCGACACCCCGGGCATCCGGTCCTTCGGACTGGCCCATGTCGGCCCCGACGACATCATCGCGGCGTTCGACGACCTCCGCGACGCCATCGAGGAATGCCCTAGGGGCTGTACGCATCTCGGCCCGCCGGCCGATCCGGAATGCCGCCTCGACGAACTCGAGGGCCACTCCTACCGGCGCGGCATGGCCGTGCGCCACCTACTGGCAGCGGTCAGCGGATCGCTCAGCGACGACGACGCCGCGCCCGCAGCTGGCGAATCGCCGTCTTGAGTCCGGTCGCCCGCGGCATCCCCGCGAAACGCTTCTCCGACGCGGTTTCCGGTGCGTCGTCGGCGGTCGCGCGCAGGAGCTGATCGGGCAGGGCCAGCTTGTTGATCGTGCGCAGCGTCTGGAAGTACTGCACCGCAAGCGAACCCGTCGTGTACGGCAGGTCGTACTTGTCGCACAGCGCGCGCACCCGCTCGGCGATGTCGGCGTAGCGGTTGCTCGGCAGGTCCGGGTAGAGGTGATGCTCGATCTGGTAGCAGAGGTTGCCGCTGAGGAACGCCATCGCCGGACCGGCGTCGAAGTTCGCGGTGCCGAGCATCTGTCGCAGGTACCACTGGCCCTGCGTCTCGTTCTCGAGCGACTCGACCGTGAACTTCTCTGCGCCATCCGGGAAGTGGCCGCAGAAGATCACCACGTAGGCCCACAGGTTGCGGATCAGGTTCGCAGTGAGATTCGCCGTCAGCGTGTGCTTGAAGTTGGGTCCGGTCAGCGCCGGGAACAGGACGTAGTCCTTCGCGACCTGCTTGGCGATCTTGCGACCGAACTCCTTCATCTGCGGGATCGCGACCTCTTTGGGCTTCTCGCCCTGGATGACCTCTTTGAGGCCGAGATCGTGCAGTCCGATCCCCCACTCGAAGGTCGCCGCCAGCATCACGTTGAAGAACGGCTGGAAGAGTCGGCGCGGCTCCCACGGTTCGTCGCGGGTCACGCGCAGGATCTTGTAGCCCACGTCGTGATCCATCCCGACCACGTTCGTGTACTTGTGATGGATGTAGTT